>NZ_RAWF01000001.1:0-142802 GCF_003612075.1 Corallococcus sp. CA041A | reverse complement strand
GCACGTCGCCGCTGCCATCCGCTGGGTAGTGCGCCTTTCTCCCCAGGACGCCCTCCGCAAGGCGGGCTGCCTCGCCGAGGGCTTCTGGCTGCGCGATTTGTTAGAGAACTTCTGGCGACCTACTTAGCGTCTCCCGGAGACGGAGGAGGTGGGCGTCGCCGCATTCCGGCCGCTGCCGCCCACACCCGACGCAGGGCTCACCGTGGGCGTGCGCGCGGCCTCCAGCGGCGCCTTGCGGGCCGGCGCGAAGGAGGCGGGGACTTCGTTGGCGTAGAGCAGCTTGTAGGCGCTGTAGCTGCTGAGCACGCGCTTCACGTAGTCGCGGGTCTCGTCGAAGGCGATGTGCTCCACCCACTCGTCCAGCTCCGCCTGGGGCAGGGCCTTGCGCCAGCGCTCCACCGCATTGGGGCCTGCGTTGTAGGCGGCCACCGCGTAGGCGGGGTTGCCGTCGAAGTGCTTGAGCAGCGAGCCCAGGTACGCCGCCCCCAGCCGGATGTTCGGCGCGGGCTGGAGCAGCGACGACATCTCGAACGACGCCAGCTTGAGCGAGTCCGCCACCGCCTGCGCCGTCGTGGGCATGAGCTGCGCGAGCCCCAGTGCGCCGGTGGACGAACGCGCGCGCGGGTTGAACCGGCTCTCCTCGCGGATGAGGCCCTGCAGGAGGTCGGGGTCCACGCGAGCGGCCTTCGAATAGCTCTGGATGAGCGGCCGGAACGCGAGCGGCCACGTCGCCTCCCACACCGGACGGGACGCGGCGCTGAGCGGCCCGGCCGCCTCCTGGCGCAGCGTCACGCGGGCCACCTGCCGCGTGGCCCGGCCGCGGCCGGTGCGGCGCATGGTCTGGTAGAGCAGCCGCGCGGGCGCTTCCGCCAGGCCGCGCGTGTCCACCGCGAGCAGCTCCTCCACCACGCCCGGCTGTCCCAGGCGCAAGAGCTCCACGCCCGCCGCGAAGCGCGCATCCTTCTGGAGCGGGCCCGGGGGCAGGGGCCAGACCTCGTCGTTGGCCGGCGCGGCGGTGTTCAAGGTCTTCGCCACGGCGGGTTGCGCGGCGGTTTCCGTCAACCGCGCCAGCCGCTCCGGTGCGTGCTGCGCCAGCCGCGTGCGGGACAGCAGCCCGTACCAGGCCGTGGGCCGCTCGGTGGCGATGAGCTCGTAGCGCGCGAGCGCCGGGTCCAGCGCGCCAGAGTTCTCCTGGACTCGCGCCTGCCAGTAACGCGCGCGCCAGAGGGCGTCGTCGGTGCGCGCGGCCTCCGGCAGCTGCTCCACCGACATCAGCGACGCCAGGCCCTGCTGCGTCTCGCCCTTGCGCTGGTGCAGCCAGAAGGCGCGGAAGAGGGCCTCCGCGGCGAAGTTGCCGGCGGGGTAGCGCTTCGCGAGCGCCTCGTAGTTCTCCAGCGCCTCGTCCGCGCGGCCCAGGCGCTGCTGCGTCCAGGCCTCGAAGAACAGCGCGTCGTCCGCGTAGCCGTGCCCCGGGTAGTCCCGCGCCAGCGTGGCGTACGTCTCCACCGCCGCTTCGGGCTGCACCACGGACTGCGAATAGGCGAGCAGGTAGAGCGCCTGCGGCCGCTGCTCCGGCGACTGGCACTCGCGCGCCACCGGCTCCAGCACCTGGATGGCGCGGCGGTGCTGACGCTCCTTGCGCAGGGCGCGGCCCAGGGTGAGCTGGGCGCGGCAGGCCAGCTCGTCCGGGAGCTCCGTGCGAGGCCCCGAGCGGGCCAGCATGTTCATGGCCGGGACGTTCTGGTGCAGCTCCACCAGCGCCTCCGCGCGGCGCACGCGCCACTTCATGGGCAGGGGCAGGTCGCGCAGCAGGGCCTTCGCGCGGTCCGCCTCCGGCGACAGGGGCGCGGTGGCCCAGACCTCCAGCAGCGCGCGGTGCTCGGCGTTGTACTGCCCCGCCGCGCGCGCCAGGTCGCAGTACGCGAGCAGCGCCTTCATCCGCAGCGCGTCCGGCCCGCGAGCCTGCCGGCTGTCGATGAACTCCTGGAGCGCGGCCAGCGCCTCGGGGATCTTCAGCTGGCGCTTGAGCACGCGCGCCATGGTGAAGCGGGCCTCCGGGTAGAGCGGGGAGCCCGGGCTCACCAGGCCATACTGCTCCGCCGCGCGCAGCGGCTTGCGCAGCCGTTCATGCGACTGCGCGGCCTTCATCAGGCAGTGGTCGCGCAGCGGGACGTAGTCCTCCGCGAGCGCGGTGAACTCCGCGGCGGCGGTCGTGAAGTCGCGCGCGAGGAACGCGCTCTGCGCCTGGAGGAAGCGGCCGGGGAGGGAAGGGGGAGACTCCGTCGCGAGCAGCGCCCGCGCGGACTTGTACCGGCCGCGGTCGAACTCCGCCTTCGCCTTCGCCAGCAGGCCTTCCGCGAAGTAGGTCGAAAGCCGCTCCGGCCCGAAGGCCTCCGCCGTCACCTCGTCCTGCGAGGGCTGCGCCGTCGGCGTGTCGAGCAGGGCCTCCAGCTTCTCCTCCGACATCACGTCGCCGGAGTCGTCCTCGTCGGGCGCCTGTGCCCACGCGGTGCCCGGGGCCCACAGGCCCGCGCACGCAAGCAAGACCGCTGCTGTTCCTCGAAGTCCGTCCATGCCAGCCCTCGTTCGTCCGCCAGGGACTCGGATGGATTGGCACTGCGCGTACGCTTGGAACCTGCCCGCCTGTCCCCTTGTCAGGCGCACGTTGGCTTTCGTGCATCCGCCCCCAGGCACACATGTGGAGCCCTGCACGAAAGCCAACGGCCCGCGGACCCTGCGTCTGGCGTCTGGGGTGCTACATACCCAGGGGCGCCTGGCTGCTGTCAGGGCGCGGCGCTCTGCACCGAGAGGTCGCCCGGCATGCGGGGCGCCACCTCGTAGGTCGTCTCATACTGCGCGGCCAGCCCCACCACGGCGATGCGCTGTCCCACGGTGAGGGCCTGGAGCGCGGTCTTGTCGAAGCCGGCGGAGACGTGGACGAACACCTGCACCTCGCCGGTGCCGTCGTCGATGTAGAGCTTGTAGCCGTAGGGCGAGTCGTCCTGGAAAGCCTGGGTGATGGCGCCGCTCGCGCGGATGAGCTGGCCCTCCACGGACTCGTTCACGCCGCCGGTGGTCACTTCCTTGGGCGACACCTGCTCCGTGCCCGACTTCAGGTCCACGTCCTCGGGCACGCTCTTGAGGATGCGCAGCATGTTCTGCTCGTCCAGAGTGCCGGAGACGCGCACGCGGGCCCCCAGCCCGAAGGACAGCTTCTCCTCCAGCTTGACGTAGATGCCGCCGGTGTCGTCCTGGATGGCGAAGCCCTCATCGCCCAGGGCGGAGGAGAACGTGCCGGGCGCCACGGTCACCGCGCCCTCCACCACCACCTCCGAACCGTTGGAGCGCGAGCGCGCGTCCTCGATGGAGAGCACCGGATGACACCCGGCGAGCGCGAGCACGAACGCGCCCAGCAGCGTCACGGCGCTCCGGCGCGAAAGGGAAGGGGAGGAGGGAAGGGAGGTCGAGTTCATGGCCGCCTTCTATCACCCGGCGGCCACGAATGGCCTGTATTTCTGATTGTTCCGGAATTTGCCCGAGAGGGGACTGGCGTCTGGCTTTGTGTCACGCAGCCGCCCGCCGGAGTGTAGACAGGTGATACATGAGGATAACCGATGTGAAGCATTGGCTCCTCTTGCGGTCGGCGGGCCTGTAGCTTTACCGTGCGCCTGCTGCCCTCCCCCGGATATCCATGGCCACTCCGAGTCTCCCGTCGTCGAGTGTCGCGCTTGAATCAAGACCCCCTCTGGCCCGCGTCTGGTGGCTCGCGCTGCGGCCCAAGACGCTGACCGCCTCCGTCGCCCCCACGCTGCTGGGCTGGGCGTTCGCGAACGCGGAGGGCCACTGGCGGCTCGCGCCGGCGCTGACGTTCCTGGTGGGCTTCGTGCTCATGCAGATCGTCAGCAACCTGGTGAACGACTACGCGGACTTCGAACGGGGCGCGGACACCGAGGCGCGTCTGGGGCCCGCGCGCGTCACGCAGAAGGGCTGGCTCACGGCGCGCGAGGTGGCGACGGCCGCGGCGCTGGCGTTCACCGGATCCTCGCTCGCGCTGCTGCTGCTGACCCAGGCGGAGGGCTGGCCGGTGTTCGCGGGCGGCGCCTTCTGCCTGGCGGGCGCGGTCTTCTACTCCGCGGGCCCCGTGCCCCTGGGGTACCTGGGCCTGGGGGACGTGCTGGTGCTGATCATCTTCGGGCTGCTGGGGGTGAGCGGCAGCTATGTGGTGCTCACGCACCACGTCACACCGGCCGTGCTGGTGGCGGGGCTGTCCATGGGGCTCTTCTCCGCGGGCATCCTCGCGGTGAACAACCTGCGCGACCGCAAGACGGACGTGATCGCCGGCAAGCGCACGCTGGTGGTGCGCTTCGGCCAGCGCTTCGGGCAGTGGGAATACACGCTGGCGGTAGGGGGCGCGTTCGTGCTCCCAGTGATTGCCTGGGCGGTGCTGCCGGAGCACCGCTGGGCCTGGCTCCTCACCCTGGTCGCCGTGCCGCTCGCGGTGCGGCAGATCCGCGCCATCTGGCGCGAGGACGGCAGCGCGCTCAACCCACACCTGGGGAAGACTGCCGCGCTCGGGCTGGTGTTCGCGCTGCTCCTGTCCGCGGGCCTGAGCCTCTGATCCGGCGCGCGGGCGCGTGCTTCCCTCTGTGCGATCTGAAGTCCACGAATTGCGCGGACTCTCATAATGTGGTCAGTTTGAACCGATGAGGTGTTCTCCTCCCAACCCTTACCAGGCCTCACCATCTCCGCGTCGCGGAGCGCTGGCGGCGTCGGGAAGGGTGGGTCGCGTGGGCCCGCGCGTGAGGACACCTGCTCCTTTTCCTCCCCCCGACTCCCTCCGGCCTCGTCTTCCATGAATCGCTCAATCCTGTTGAAGAGCGCGTGGTGCGCCCTGCTGGTGCCCCTGCTGTCCTGCAACCTCCTCAAGGTCACTGATGACGAGGGGTCCACCACGGGCCGCGGTGCCAAGCGGTTCGACCCGTACCAGGGCCTCAACTCCGGAGCGATCCGGCTGAGCCTCCAGTACATCAACGGCTGCGCCTTCCTGCCCAACGGGCAGATGGTGGCGAAGAACGGCGTGCCGTTGAGGCACAACGACCTGCCGGTGACCTACCCGGACGTGTGCGTCACGCCGCTCGCGCAGAACCCGCTGACGCAGTCGCCTCCCACGGGGACGCTGCAGATCCTGTCGGACACCCAGTACTTCCTGAACCAGTTCTCCGTGTCGGAGACCGTGGTCAACCAGCACAACAATCCCAACGACCAGACGGCCGCGCTGGCGTGGATCAAGAACCAGTCCGTCTTCTCGGGACTGGACTGGACCAACGTCAACCAGGGCCCGGACGAGTGGAGCTTCTACAGCCTCGCGGGCGCGGTGGAGGACTGCTGGACCCGCGAGGTGCAGTTCGGCAACGCGAACTGGCAGAAGGTGAAGGACGACACCATCACCGTGGAGGTGCTGGACGAGTCGGGCACCCCGCGCGCGAGCCAGACGTATCTGCGCTCGGAGCTGCTGGCCTCCTCGCCCTACGCCGGCCACAGCCGCTTCTCCTGGCGGTCGGAGAACCTGAAGCCGCCGCGCTTCCCCGGCGACAAGGACCCGGGCACCGTGACGGGCTTCGCGGGTGGTCTGGACCAGAGCGCCATCACCCGCACCATCGCGCGCGTGGACTGGGTGGGCAGCACCAACCCCTTCAAGGTGCTGCGCGTGCCGCGCCTGTCCGGTCCCGGCGCGCTCAAGGCCACCTGGAGCCAGCTGCCGGACAAGCCGTTCTTCTTCCCCGTCACGTACGTCATCCCGGATGATCGCCCGTCCACCTGCACCGACGACGCCGGCAACCCGGTGCAGTGCAACCCGGGCCTGGACTCGCGGCTGGTGTTCTCGCCCCCGAAGGAGGGCAGCTTCTACAAGCCCGGCGAGGACGTGAGCGTCTACGTGGACCTGCGCGACAGCGCGGGCGCCCACCTGCACTCGCGCGACCTGTTGCCCAGCGCGCGGGAGATCATCAGCGGCCAGTCCAACGGCCTCGTGACGTTCGTCCCCGGCGTCATCGCGTCCGTCACGGAGAACGACTCCATCTCCAACGTGGCCATCGCGGGCCCCCTCCAGGATCTCCAGGTCCTGGGCAACCCCAGCGACAAGCCCCAGTTCTTCGCCAAGCCGTTCCCGTTCGCGACGCTGGATGACGCCACGCTCACGGGGCTGACGCCGGGCCTCATCGACTACAAGTGGCCCACCCGCCAGACGTTCTCGCTGCCCGCGAACGCGAAGCCGGGCACCTACGTGGCACTGGTGAAGTTCAACCGTGGAGCCATGGGCGAGCGCGTCGCGAAGCTGAACCCCTTCTTCTTCCAGGTGGGCCAGGACGAGTCGACGACGTACCCGGGCAACGTGGGCAACTGCCAGCTCTGCCACCGCGGCGTGCTGTCGCTGGACAACCTGCGCCACGGCCTGTCGGTGGACCACATCGAGAGCTGCAAGGTCTGCCACCACTACGACACGGACACGGTGGGCCGCACGCAGGAGATGGTGCACCGCATCCACATGAACTCGCCCACGTACCCGGCGAACCGCGCGGACTGCACCGTGTGCCACCTGACGCGCAAGAGCACGGAGCGTCCCAGCCTGTCGCTGTGCGGCTCCTGCCACATCTCCCAGCACGGGGACGAGTTCTTCCAGATCGCCTTCAACCAGCGCGGCACGCCCAGCCGGTTCGGCAACTGCGCGCAGACCTGTCACGGCGGCGATCAGCTTCCCGCCAGCCACATCCTCCCCGCGAAGTAGGGGAAGCACCCCGCCATGCAAAGAGCTCTCTTCGTCGGAACGCTCCTCGGCGCGGCCCTGCTGAACGCCGGCTGCCAGGAATCCTCCAACAACCCCTCGGCGTCGACCTTCACGCCGCGCCCCACGTATGAGAACCGCGAGCCGGAGGGCCTCACCTCCCGGCTGAACGGCTTCACCGTGGACCCGGAGGCCTACTTCTTCAACCTGGCGGCCTGCGCGCCGCCGCCCGCGCAGTGCCCGCTGCCGCCGCTGTACGCGGAGTTCAGCCCGCTCCTGCAGCGCGCGGTGGTGCAGAACGCGCCCATCACCCTGCTGGACAGCGCCACGGGCCAGGTGCTCGCGGAGAGCGGCGTGTTCGCTGCATCGGACGCCCATGGCGTCTGGACGCTGGACAAGGTGCCCACGCGCCGGGGCGCGCCGTTCTTCGTGCTGTCGTCGGCGTTGCCAGGGGTGCCGAGCGGCACGCTGGCCAATAATGCCCCTGCGGGGCCGCCGCTGCCGCCGCTGCCTCCCGTGCCGGAGGGCAACTACGTGCCCACGCTGACGGTGCGGCCGGTGGTGCCCGCGCACAGCGCCTGCGTGGGCCTGGAGGCCCTGCAGATGAGCGACAAGGGCATCCTGGAGGCGGTCGCGAAGTACCTGACCACCGAGGGCACGCTCACCACGGTGGCGGACCTGCTCAACCCGGCCCGCTTCGGCGGCGTGACGGTGTTCTGGCTGTACCGGCCGGGCTTCCCCGTCTTCCGCGTGCCAGCTGCGAACACCACCGTGGTGGCCAGCGCGGGCCGCGTGCTGAACATCGAGTGGGCGCCCCCAGGCGCGCTGCCGCCGCCGCTGGCGCCGTTCCAGTCCACGCGCGGCTTCTTCATCCCGCCGGGGCCGCCGGCGCCGAACAGCTCCCTGGGCGTCGTCGCTGTCGTCCACCCGCCGCTGCCGCTGCCGCCGATGGGGCCGCCGCCGGTGGTCCACTACGAAGCGGTGGACTCCACCACCAGCGACCCGGAAGGGCGCCCGTGGGTGCTCCAGCCGCTGGATCTCCCCGTGGCCCCGGGCAGCGTGACGTTCGCTGGCCTCCAGATGTACAGCAAGACGCCCTCGACGACGCCTTCGATTCCCCCGCCCAGCACCTGTCTGCCGGGCCAGTAGCCGCCTCACCCGTCCCAACACCGGCGCTCTGTCCACTCCTCCCCCGTGGAGCAGACGGAGCGCCGTGTGCCGTCCCCGTTCATCCGGAGAAGCGTTCCCCATGATGAAGAAGATCCTGATCGCCATTGGTGCGTTGGTCGCCCTGGTCCTGATTGGCGCGGGTTCCGCCATGGGCGTGGCCACCCACAAGATCAACAAGACGTACGACTATGTCGCGCTGCCCAACATCACGCGGGACAGCTCTCCTGAGGGCATTGCCCGCGGTGAGCAGGTGTTCCGCGCGGTGTGTGGCGAGTGTCACGCGGGCGGAGGCAACACCAAGCCCGTGGGCGGCCGGATGTTCGACTTCCCGGCCGAACTGGGCACGTTCTACTCGGCGAACATCACCTCCGACATGGAGAAGGGCGTGGGCGCCTGGACGGACCAGGAGATCGCCCGCCTGGTGATCAACGGCATCGACAAGAACCACCACTTCCGCCCCATGCCCCCGTTCCCCAACATGGGTGACAAGGACATCGCGGCGGTCATCGGCTTCATGCGCTCCGGGCACCCGGACTTCGCGCCGGAGAAGCAGCAGCCGCCGCGCTCCGAGCTGACGCCCCCGGGCCGGATGGCGTTCGCGTTCGCCATGGGCATCAACGACAAGGGCCGCACGGAGCCGGTGCCCGTGCCCGCGAAGGCGGCGGACTCCGTGGAGTACGGCCGCTACCTGGCCTCCAGCGTCTACGACTGCACCTTCTGCCACTCGCCCGGCCTGGAGAGCAGCGCGGTGAAGATGCAGCACCCGGAGACGCTGCTGAGCGGCGGCTTCGAGTTCGACATGGTGCCGCTGGGCGGCGAGGGCAAGCTGCTGTCGCCCAACATCACCCCCAGCGAGACGGCCGGCATCGGCAAGTGGACGCTGGACGAGTTCAATCACGCCATGGTCACGGGCATCACGCCCGGGGGCTACATCCTGCGCGCGCCCATGCCCAAGTACCGCTACGCGGACGCCGTGGAGCTCTCCGCCCTCTACACCTTCCTGCGCTCCATGAAGCCCAACGACAAGGTCGTGCCGCCGCCCGCCGGTGGCCGCCCCAAGGCGGAGCCCTCCAGCGACCCGGAGAAGATGTTCAGCTCGCTGGGCTGCGCGACCTGCCACGCCCCCGGCAAGGCCTACGAGGCCAAGCTCCAGGGCGCCAAGGGCAAGGCTCCGGAGGAAGTGGCGAAGTGGATCCGCAACCCGGAGACCTTCAAGCCCGGCACGCAGATGCCCACCTACGAGTCCCTCGTCGACGAGAACAACGCCCTCGCGCTCGCCAGGTACGTCCTGGGCAAGACGGGCGGCACCGTGAGTGAAGGCACCGCGCCCTGAGTTTGACATCGATGTGACAAAGGCCCCCGCGTGAGTGTCAACACGCGGGGGGCCTCGTGAAACATCGAATTTCTTCTGAGCGGGTGTCATCACACGAGGGACCGGTTCAGATAAGCTTTCATGTGAAGTCGTTCCCCCACCCCGCGGAGCGTCATTTCATGAATGTTTCACCGGCTTCCCCCTCGGCTCACCGGTCGCAGCGTTCCCAGTCGCTTCACCTCCACGAGACAAAGGCCCCGGACGCGCAGGGGCCCATCCGGTTGGATGACGTGCTCTGGAATCCGGTCAACGCGGAGGAGGCGCTGGAGGGTCTGGAGAAGATCCTCGGCCGGCTGAACGCGCGGGATGACTCACGCGCCATCTTCCTGGACATCTACGCCATCGTCACTCGGAAGGTCGTCCACCTGCTGAGCCGCGATGACGCGGGCGGCTTCCTCGAACCCGAGTGGCTGTCTCACCTGACGGGCCGCTTCGCGGAGGAGGCGCTCATCGCGGTGCGCGACTCGCTGAAGAACCTGCCGCTGCCCACCGCGGCGTGGCGCTTCGCGACGCACTACCCGGCCCAGGGGCTCACGCAGCCGTACCAGGACGCGCTGCTGGGCGTGAGCGCCCACATCAACCACGACCTGGGAATGGTCGTCTACGACAACATCGCCCACCAGTCGCCGCCGGCGGATGCACGCCGGATGGCGCGCTACCGGCATGACTACTTCCACGTGAACGAGATCCTCCGCTCGTGCATCCCGGACTGCGTGGACCTGCTCGCGGAGCGCTACCGGTGCGCGTCCACGCGGCTGCTCCTGCGCGTGCCCTTCAGCCGCCCCGTGGTGGAGCGGGCGGTGATGCGGATGCTCATCGTCTGGCGGCAGCGCGTCTGGGACAACGTCGTCGCGATGCTGGAGGCGCAGACGCCCGAGGAGCACCAGGCCGTCGTGGAGCGCGTCCGCACGACGTCCGGCCGCATCGCGCAGGCGCTGTGCGCGGACAAGGCGCTCTGGTGGACGGTGCGCGGCGAGTCACCGCCGTTCAGCCTGGACCTGCCGCCGGAGGCATGGCCCGGCGTGGTGCCGCCTCCGGAGCCTGAGCCGGACGCGGACGCTGCCCGCGCCGGCTAGCAAGCCGCATCAGGAGGGCGTGACTCCGGCCACGAGGTAGAAGCGCACCTGGCCGGAGTTGACGGCGTAGGCGACGTCCACGCCCAACAGGGGCAGCACGACGTTGTTGAGGTACAGCCGCAGGCCCCCGCCCACGCCCTGGGCCACGGTGACGGCGTTCTGGCCCGTGATCGTCTCCCGCAGGTAGTTGCGGATGACGCGTCCGTTGGCGTCGCGCAGGTTTCCGTCCTCGGGCACATCCCACCACGCGATGGCACCCGTGTCGGAGAAGGCCACGCCCCGGAAGGCCAGCGACTGCACCTTGAAGAGGGGGAAGTGGTACTCGGCCGTGAAGGTGAGCCGGCTGTCGCCGCGGAACTGCCGGTACTGGAAGCCGCGCAGCGTGTTGCCGCCCATCACCAGCTCCTGTTGGAAGGGCAGGTGCCTGCCCAGCACCAGCTCCCCTCGCAGCACCAGGTTGTTCTCCGTGAAGAAGCGGATGCCGTGGCGATAGAGGAGGCCGAACTTGCGGTAGTCGAACTCGCTCCACACGCCCGGGGTGGACACCTCGTAGGCGGCCTCCAGGTTGAGCCCCTCCGTCACCGCGTGCAGCGTCTGGCGCGAGTCCAGGCCCACCATGAGGCGCAGCGACGTGTCTCGCATGGCGGGGCCGGTGGAGAACGGCGGCACCGTCACCGGCATCTCCGGATCCGGAGTCTTCGCGTCGATGCTGGCCAGGCGGTACTTCGCCGCCGCGCGCACGCGCTCGAAGAGGATGAAGCCCAGTTCGGAGCTGATGGACGCGGAGTTGAAGCGCGTCCGCCGGAGGATCTCCGGGTCGTCCTCACTGGCGTCCATGCTGTACTCGTCCACGCGGTCGCTCTTCAGCTGTCCCTCCAGGCTGAACTTGAGCTGCGGCAGGCCGAAGAGGATCGGATCCAGGAAGCCCACGTACAGGCCGCTCTCGCCGGTGCTCACCTGCGCCGCGACGGCGAACTTCTTCGCGCGGCCGCCCAGGTTGTTCTCCGCGTAGAGCAGCCCGCCGCCGGTGTTCGCGGAGGACAGCGCCACCGTGGGGGCCACCACCCACGACGCCTTGTCCTTCACCCGCAGCACCAGCCGCACGCGCCCGTCGGGCATCGGCTCGGTGCCGACACGGACCTCCTGGAAGAGGCCGGTGGCCAACAGGCGCCGCTCCACCTTCTCCAGTTCCTCGCTGTCCACCTCGTCGCCCACGCCCACCTGTCCGAACGAGCGCACCGTCCCGGACGTCGTCTTGTTCGCGCCCTCCACCGTCACCTCTCCGACCTGGGAGCGGTCGATGGGGGACACGGGCGTGTCCTCGTCGGCGTGGGCGACGGGGGCCGCCAGGCCCGTCAGGGCCAAGGCGAGGACGGACAGGTGACGGCGAAAGCAGGAGAGCGGCACGCACTGCTCATACTCCACGGGCCGTGGGCACTGGTTGTTTCGACGCGTGTCCGCCGGTGCGGGCGCGCGATGTTCAACGTTCGGCATCCGGAGCGACCCGAGGGGCGGCCCCCCGTGCGACCTGGAGAACAGTGGCACCCGGACGAGCGCCCCGGTCATGGACGGATTATGCTCATAATGTGGGCGGGCATCCGTCCCGGAGGGACGCGGGCATGGCATCGACGGCAGAGGGCGGGCGCCAGGAGTTGTTCCTGGACGACCTGTCCGTGGGGCAGAAGTTCTTCAGTGACACGCACGCGCTGGACGCGGCGCAGATCATCGCCTTCGCGAGGGAGTTCGACCCGCAGGGCTTCCATCTGGACGACGCCGCGGCGAAGGACACGCTGTTCGAAGGGCTGGCGGCGAGCGGCTGGCACACGGCGGCGCTCACCATGAAGCTCAACGTCCAGAGCGGTCTGCCCTTCAAGGGAGGCATCGTGGGGGCGGGCGGGGAGATCCGCTGGCCCCGGCCCACGCGCCCGGGGGACATCCTCCAGGTGGAGAGCGAGGTGCTGGAGATCATTCCCTCCCGCACGCGGCCGGACCGGGGCATCGCCACGGTGCGCAGCGAAACTCGCAACCAGAAGGGCGACGTGCTGCAGGTGCTCATCGCGAAGTTGGTGCTGCCCCGTCGCCCTGCGAGCGGGTGAGCGGGACGTGACGCTTTGCGTGAGCGCTTGCGGAGGCTACCGTGCGGCCCGCATCGGCCGTGGTCCCCGTCCCGCTCTCGAGGAGTCCCTTCGCATGTCCCGCGCCCCCCCTGACTTCGACCTGGCCTCCGTGGACGTGGAGGGCTTCTACGCGGAGCTGAAGGCGCTGCGCGCCCAGCTGGACGCGAACCTGGGTGAAGCGGACAAGGCGCACCTGCGGAAGATGGAGCGGTGGGGGAAGGTGGCTTCAGTGCTGGGCATGGCCACGGCGTGGATTGCTCCCAATCCACTCTCCGCGGTGGCGCTGGGCCTGGGCCGCTCCACGCGCTGGCTGCTCATGCACCACGTGGGGCACCGGGGCTATGACCGCGTGCCGGGCATGCCCGCGTCGCGCACCAGCAAGGGCTTCGCGAAGGGGAACCGCCGGTTCGTGGACTGGCTGGACTGGATGCTGCCGGAGGCGTGGGTCTTCGAGCACAACGTGCTGCACCACTCGCACACCGGCGAGGACGCGGATCCGGATCTCCTGGAGCGCAACGCGGAGGGCTCGCTGCGTGACACCGGCCGGCCGCTGGCCCTGCGCTACGTGCAGCTGGCGCTGCTGGCCGTCACCTGGCGCGCGAGCTACTACGCGCCGGAGACGCTGGGCTCGCTGCGCCGCAAGGGCCGCCGCGAGGGTGGGGCGCTGACGCGCACGGAGCTGTGGGAGCTCTTCACGCGCTGCTACCTGCCGTACGCGACCGTCTTCTTCGGGCTGTATCCGGCGGCGTTCCTGGTGGTGGGGCCGTGGGCGGCGTTCAGCGTGTTCTGCAACTCCGTGCTGGCGGACGTCGTCACCAACCTGCACACGTTCTTCGTGGTGGGCCCCAACCACACCGGCGAGGACCTGTACCGCTTCGACTCCGCGCCCGCGAACAAGGCGGAGCGCATGGTGCAGCAGGTGGTGGGCAGCGCGAACTACCGCACGGGCGGCGACCTCAACGACTTCGCGCACCTGTGGCTGAACTACCAGATTGAGCACCACCTCTGGCCGGACCTGCCGATGCTGAAGTACCGCGAGGCGCAGCCGCACGTGCGCGCCCTCTGCGAGAAGTACGGCATCCCGTACGTGCAGGAGAGCGTCTGGACGCGCGCGCGGAAGATGGTGGACGTCGTCGTGGGCAAGGCGTCCATGAAGCGGCTGGTGAAGGCCGCGGCGCCCGGGATGTCTGCCGCGGACGCTCGCGCCGAGGCCTCCGCGGCCTGAGCGTCAGGCGGGCGGAGCGCGACGGCGGCGGGGCAGCGGGGCGAGCGCCACGGGCGTGGCCTCCGAGGCCGTGGCTTCCTGGCGCACGGCCTCCGCGTTCACCACGCGTACACCGTCAGGTTGGACGGGCAGCCCCAGGGTGTCCACGAAGAGGCGGTAGCTCTCCTCCAGGCGGCGGTGCAGCGAGTTGAACGTCTGGTGCGCGGTGCCGGGCATGTCCTCGGTGTAGGTGAAGTACCAGCGCAGCTCGTCCAGGCGCCCGTAGAAGTGGTCCACCACCGCCTGCTCCTGTTCGGTCAGGTGGATGAGCTGGGCGAAGGCGCCGTCCGCGTAGCGCGAGGCCACCGTCTCCACCAGCGGGTCGCGGCTGCGCAGGCGGGAGAAGAGGAGGAACATGTCCTCCTTGCGTGCGGCCAGCCGGCGCATGATGCCGGCGGCGTCGAGGGCGAGCAGGTTGCGCACGCGCGCGGTGGTTTCGTCGGCCTTCTTGCGGCGAGCCATGGTGCGACACAGCCTACCGTCAGTGGTACCCCTCCACGCCAGGGGCCGCCCGCTTCGTGAGGAGCCGGGCGGCCGGGCCCATGCCGGCCCCACGGCGTTGCGGCGCGGCGGGAGAGCGGTTGTTACGGTGGGGCCACCATGGTGCTCAAGATCGTCCAGGCGGGGGAACCGGTGCTGCGCCAGCGCGCGCGGGAGCTGACCCCGGAAGAAATCGGCAGCGAAGCGACGCGGCAGCTCATCCAGCTGATGCGCGACACGATGCGGGACGCGCCCGGCGTGGGGCTCGCGGCACCCCAGGTGGGCGTGGGCCTGCGGCTGGTGGTCATCGAGGACCGCGCCGAGTACCAGGCTGGCGCGGCGCCCGCGGACCTGGCGCTGCGGGAGCGCTCGCCGGTGGCCTTCCACGTGCTGATCAACCCCAAGCTCGTGGTGGAGGACCCCACGCCGATGGAGTTCCACGAGGGCTGTCTGAGCGTGAACGGCTTCGCGGCGCTGGTGGCCCGGGCGCGTGGCGTGCGGGTGGAGGCGCTGGATGAGAACGGGCGGCCGGTGTCGGTGTCCGCGCGCGGCTGGTACGCGCGCATCATCCAACACGAGCTGGATCATCTGGACGGCACGCTCTACGTGGACCGCATGGAGACGCGCAGCCTCACGACGCAGGAGAACCAGCGACGGCACTGGCTGGGCAAGAGCACGGCCCAGGTGCGCACGGCGCTGGGGCTGCCAGAGCAGACCCCTTCGCTTCCCCGAAAGGACCCGACATGAGCAGCAAGCTGTTCTCCCCCTTGAAGCTGCGGGACATCACCCTGCGCAACCGCGTGGTCGTCTCGCCCATGTGCCAGTACTCGAGCGAAGACGGCTTCGCGAACGAGTGGCACGTGGTGCACCTGGGCAGCCGCGCGGTGGGGGGCGCGGGGCTGGTGGTGACGGAGGCCACGGCGGTGGAGCCGGAGGGCCGCATCTCGCCGCAGGACCTGGGGCTGTGGAAGGACGCGCACGTGGAGCAACTGGCGCGCATCAACCGCTTCATGCACCAGAACGGCGCCGCGTCCGGCGTGCAGTTGGCACACGCGGGCCGCAAGGCCTCCACGCCCCGTCCGTGGGACGCCGGCAAGCGCGTGGATCCGGAGCATGGCGGTTGGCAGGTGCTGGGCCCCACGACGGAGGCGTTCGACGAGGGCTACCCGGTGCCCACCGCGCTGGACGAGGCGGGCATCCAGCGCATCGTGCAGGCGTTCGCGGACGCGGCGGTGCGGGCGAAGGCCGCGGGGTTCCAGGTCATCGAGCTGCACGCGGCGCACGGCTACCTGCTGCACGAGTTCCTGTCGCCGCTGTCGAACAAGCGGACGGACAAGTACGGCGGCACGTTCGAGAACCGGACGCGCTTCGCGCTGGAGGTGACGCGCGCCGTGCGGTCGAAGTGGCCGGAGTCGCTGCCGCTCTTCATGCGCATCTCCTCCACGGACTGGGTGGAGGGCGGCTGGACGCCGGAGGACTCCGTGGCGCTGGCGCGGCTGGTGGCGAAGGAGGGCGTGGACCTGATGGATTGCTCGTCCGGCGGCGTGGTGCCGTACGCGAAGATTCCGGTGGGGCCGGGCTACCAGACGCAGCTTTCGGAGCAGGTGCGCAAGGAGACAGGCTTGCTCACGGGCGCGGTGGGGATGATCCGCTCCGCGTTCCAGGCCGAGCACATCCTGGCCACGGGCCAGGCGGACGTCGTCTTCCTGGCGCGCGAGCTGTTGAGGGATCCGTACTGGCCGCTGCGCGCCGCGAAGGAGCTGCGTGCGGATGTGCTGTGGCCGCACCAGTACGAGCGCGCGAAGAACTGATCGGCGTAGGCTTCCGCGCATGCTGACCGAGGTGCAGGCGGGCCCCTATACCGTGCGCGGCGTGTCCGTGGGCGGCGTGTACACGTCGCTCCTGGTGCCGGAGTTGGGGGTGCTGCTCGACGCGGGCATCCCCATCCGCTCCTTCGCCACCACGGACCGCATCTTCCTCAGCCACGGGCATGCGGACCATGCGAGCGCGCTGGGCTCGCTGCTGGGCATCCGCGCGCTCGTGGGCAAGGGGCCGCCGTTCGTCTATCTGCCGGCGGAGATTGAAGCGCCCGTGCAGGAGGCGCTCGCGGCCCTGGGGCGCCTGCACCGGATGAAGTCGGAGGTCCGCACCGTTCCCCTGCGCCCCGGTGACACCGTGAAGGTGCAGCAGGACGTGTGGGTCCGTGCCTTTCGCACGCACCATCCCGTGCCGTCGCTGGGCTACCAGTTCCTCCGCCGCGTCGCGAAGCTCAAGCCGGAGTTCCGCGAGCTGCCTCCGGCGGAGATTGGCCGCCGTCGCCAGGCCGGTGAGCCGCTGTTCGATGAAGTCGAGCGGCTGGAGCTGGCCTACTGCACGGATACCCTCTCCAACGTGCTGGAGCGCCAGCCGTCGTTGTTCGACAGCCGCGTGCTCATCCTCGAATGCACGTTCATCGACGCGGAGCGCACCGTGCGCGACGCGCAGGAGCGGGCCCACATCCACCTGGAGGAGATCGCCTCCATGGCGGACCGCTTCCAGAACGAGGCCCTGGTCCTGATGCACTTCAGTCAGGCTTACAGCCCCGCGCAGGTCCACGCGACGCTCCAGGCCCGTCTGCCGGCGTCGCTGCTCGAACGCGTGCGAGTCTTTGCTCCTGACGCCGGCCGCTGGTTCGGTTGACCGCGGCGCCGGCATGACCGGAGGCCGCCATGACGTCCGCATCCACCCGCCACGTCCTCATCGCCGGAGCAGGCATTGGAGGCCTCACGCTGGCCTGTGCCCTCCAGCGCGCGGGCCTTCGCGCCACGGTGTTCGAACGCGCCGACGCGCTGCGCCCGGTGGGTGCGGGCATCATCGTGCAGATGAACGCCGCGGTCGCCCTGCGCCGCATCGGCTTGTGTGACGCGGTGGTCGCGGAGGGCGAGCGAGCCGAGCGGACACTCATCCTCGATTCGACGGGCGCTCGTATCACTGCCATCGATGTGCGCTCGCTCCAGGAGGAATTGGATATCCCGATGGTGGCCATGCACCGCGCGCGCCTCCAGGCGGTCCTTCGCGCCCACGCGGGCCCGGAGGAGGCCGTGCGGCTGGGTGTCAGCGTGACGGGCTTCCAGGACGACGGCGCCCGCGTCACGGTGACGCTGTCCACTGGCGAGACCGTCACCGGCGACGTCCTGGTGGGCGCGGATGGACTGCGCTCCGCCGTGCGGACCGGCCTGCTGGGCGCGCAGCCCACGCGTTACTCCGGCTACACCAGTTGGCGCGGTGTCTGCCCGGGTGCGGACCTCGTGGAGGCGGGGCAGTTCACCGAGACGTGGGGACCCGGGGCCCGCTTCGGCATCGTGCCCATCGGCCATGGCGAGGTGTACTGGTACACCACGCTGAACGCGCCCGCGGGGGCGGAGGATGCGCCGGGTCAGACGCTCGCCGTCCTCCAGGAGCGCTTCGCCGGATGGCACGCGCCCATCGCGAAGCTGCTCGCGGCGACGCCACCCGAGCGCGTCCTGCGCACGGACATCCACGACCGTCCGCCGGTGTCTCGCTGGAGCCGGGGCAGGGTGACGCTGTTGGGTGACGCCGCGCATCCCATGACTCCGAACCTGGGGCAGGGCGGCTGTCAGGCCATCGAGGACGGCGTGGTGCTGGGGGAATGTCTCGCGGCGCCGGGCAGTGTGGAGGGCGCACTGCGTCTGTATGAGTCCCGTCGGGTGAAACGTGCCAACGCGCTGGTCGTGCGCTCACATCAGGTGGGACGTGTGGCCCAGTGGGAGAATGGAGCCGCGCGCTTTGTCCGTGATGCACTATTCCGGCGAGTCCCGCAGTCGGCCGCGAGACGCCAGCTATGGACGCTGGTCCAAGGCGTGAGCTGAGACGTATCGGGCTCTATAGAGTTTGTCTTTGCCAGGAGAGAGAGCAGCCTGCCCTGGCGGGGGGAACTCATGCAGACGAAGCCCACGCGGCTTGCCGCCCTTGTTCTTGTGTCAGCGGCTTCCTGTCAACGTGCTGAAACACCGGTGGCTGACGCACGACCTCCTACGCCGCCAGCCGCTCCCAATGTCGTCACCGGGACGCCGGATACAGGGGCCGGAGACGTCAACGCCCGCATCCAGAGCGTCCTCGGAGAACCCGCGAAGTACGAACAGGCCTTCGCGGCGTTCCAGAAGGCGGTGGCCGCGCACGACGCGAAGGCGGTCGCGGCCCTGGTGGCGTATCCCTTCACCGCGAACGTGGGCGGCAGGAAGGTGAAGCTGCCCGACGCCGCGGCGTTCGTGAGGCACTACGACGTCATCGTCACGCCGGCCATCGCCAACGTCATCACCCGGCAGCGCTACGCGGACCTCTTCGTCAACGCCGACGGCGTGATGTTCGGCCAGGGCGAAGCGTGGCTCAACGGCATCTGCAAGGACGCCGGGTGCAAGGACGTCGATGTCCGCGTCATCGCCATCCAGTCCGCGAATTGATCAGGGCCGTGTGACGGAGGCGAGGAACGGCAGGACGTGCGGCAGCACCTTGGGCGCCTTCGCCCAGGCGCCGCCGTGGTCGGCGTGCTCGATGGTCGCGAACGCCGCGCCGGCCCGCTCCGCTACGGCCTTCATGGAGTCGTGGTACGGGTCCGTCACGCCGCAGTACAGCAGCCCCGGCTTGCCGGATTGCTCCAGTGCCTCATCCAGGCCCGCCGAGGTCTCACAGGCCTTCATGCACAGCCGGAGCGCGTCCAGGTCTCCCGCGTCGATGGCCTCCGCCAGCTCCGGCGCGCGCCGTGCTCCCAGCAGGAGCACCTGGAACCAGTCGACGCTCGTGCCGGGCTTGAGCTGCTTCTCCATGGCCGCGTAGGCCACGGGCAGGCCCACCACCGGATCCCAGCCGCCCACCACGTAGGACGCCAGCCGCTCCGACGCGAAGGACGCCAGGCCACACACCGTCCAGCCGCCCATCGAGTAGCCCCACGCGTGGGCCCGGTCGATGGAGAGCGTGTCGAGCACCGACAGCGCGTCCTCCACGCGATGCTTCAGCGCGTAGGCCTCCAGGTCGTGCGGCGTGTCGCTCTGGCCATGCCCCAGCGAGTCGAACGTCACCACCGTGTACGCATCCGTCAGCGCGGGCATGTATCCCTTGAGCGACCAGTGCGAGCCCAACTGGAGCAGGCCGTGCAGGAGCAGCAGGGGAGGGCCGTGGCCCTGGACCTCGTAGTGGATGCGGCGGCCGGACTTCGTCGCGAAGGGCATGGCGTGGCGATTCCCTACAGGCCCGCGACCTTCGCGGCGCGGGCCACCGTGAAGCCGAAGTCCACCGTCTGCCGGGAGCGCGCTGGCACGTTCAATTCGAAGCGCACGATGCCCTCGGCGCTCACCTTCGTGGGCGCGGGCTTCGCGGCGTCCTTGAGCAGCGCCACCTCCACGGCCTCCACCTCCGACACCGGCATGCGCTCCTCCACCGCGAGAGCCGTGGGCTTCGCGCCCATGTTGGAGATGAACAGCTTCACCTTCTGCGTGCGGGTGCGCCGGCCCGTGATGCGAGCGACCTCCTCGCCCACGTCCACCTGCCGCGACACGCGCAGCGAGTCCTCGCTGCCGAAGCCCAACTTCACGCGCTCGCCCCGGCCCGCGAACTTCAACTGCGCGCGGCCCACGTAGCCGCTGTTGCGCACCAGGTCCACCGGCCCCGCGAGCAACACCGCCGGCCCCGTGTTGTCGAACTTCGCCACGCGGTGCACCAGCGGTGACTGCTCCGGGCAGGCCACCAGCTCCGACGTGGCCGGCGACGTGAACGCGAACAGCGCCACGCGGTGCGCCTCGCCGTCCGACGGCACCGTGGCCTTGTGCGGCGCGGACAGCGTCACCGCTTCGCCGCCGTCGTCCATGCCGGGCAGCGCGTCCGCCGCCTTCGTCGCTCCCGCTTCGCCCGTCTCCTGGAGGGACTCCTCGCGCATGGAGACGTCCACCACCTGCTTCTCGCGCGACGTCTTCTCCCGCAGGAAGAGCCAGTCCTCCGTGAGCCGGGGCGGCGTGGCGCCCAGCGTGGGCCGCGCCGTGGAGAAGGCCAGCGTCACGTCCTTCCACGCCTCGCCGGTGTTCTGCCAGACCACGGCCTCGCACTCCAACTTCACCGAGGACGCCGCCTCCGCGAGACCCAACACCGCGCGGTAGGCCGGCCGCCACGCGGCGCACGGCACCAGGTAGCTGAGCGTCAACGTCGCTTCACCGCCCGCTGCGTGGCTCACGTCCAGCTCTGCGCGCACGTCCAGCCTGGGCTCCGGCATCTCCGTGCGGGACAGCACGTCGCGGGACTCCTGGATGTGCTGCCGCTCCAGGCGCCCCAGCTCACGGCGGGCCTGCCGCAGTTGATCGTCGGTCGCGGTCTGCTCCTGGCGGACCGTCGCGAGCTGTTCCTTCCATCGCGCAGGATCCGCTTCACCCGCGCCGGTGCGCTCGGAGATGGAACGGAGGATGTCCCGGCGCGCGGTCTCCAGCAGGCCGTGCTTCGCCTCCAGGCGCCGCACCTCCGCCTGGGCGCGCGCCAGCACCTGCTCGCGTTCGAAGGCGCGGCGGGCCAGCTCCGAGTGGTGCTCGCGCAGGGCTTCGGGCAGCACCGCGCGCATGGAACGGCGCAGGCTGGCCTGGGTCACCATGCCGCCGGTGAGCTTCGCCTGGAGCGAGCGGTCCACCGCCACCGCCGGCAGCCCGTCCACCACGAGACGGCAGGGACCCGGCGGCAGCGTCACCGTGCCGCTGCGCTCGACGAGCGCCCGGTCCTCCAGGACCGTCACCTTGATCAGGGGCAACAGAATGGAAGTGCGCATCACGTCCTCCGGTTCCCGCCGTTCAGCATCTTGCTGGCGGGCAGCTTCACGACCCACGACGCCTTCATCGAGCGCTTCTCTCCAGCGGGGACGCTCACGCGCCACACCCGCTCGCCCTCCACCGCCTCTTCACCCGGGAGCGGCGAGGCCTTCTGCCAGGGCGGTGCCACCTCCGCCTCCTCCACCTTGATGTCCTTCTGGGATTCGGGGACCGCGCTGATCCGCTCGGAGATGGCGATGTTCGCGGCGCGCGAGAGGTGGTTGGCCACCTCCACGGAGACGTGGTGCGTGAGCACCGTGCTGTTGCCGAACATGCCGCCCGTGGCCTCGTCGAAGCGGGTGTTGCGCGCCACCTGGAGCGCTTCCTCCACGCCCAGGCCCAGCCGCTGCGTCTCGCCCGGCCCCAGCGTGGGCATGGGCGACGTCATCAGGAACTCGTCGCCGAGCGTCACGTCCACAGGCCCCGCGAGCAGCGGATGCGGCGAGGCGTTGTCCATGCGCACCGTGCGGAAGACCCGCGGCTCCACGGAGGGCACGCACACGTATTCGGCCTTGAGCACCAGGGGCACCGTCAGCATCGGCACGGTGTGCCACGCGCCATCGGACGGCACGTCCGCGACGGCGTCCGAGTCGAAGCGCGCATCGAAGTGGCGGGCGGAGTCGTGTGGCGGCACGGCCCAGGTGGGGGGCGCCACGCTGTTCACGGACTCGGCGATGACGAAGGCCTGCGCCTCCAGGCGCACCACCTCCACCTGCACGTTCACCGACGTGATGGACAGCATCGCCTGGGAGACGAGCGCGGAGCGGGGACGCAACCGGCCGCGCTGCGCCTGGGAGGCCGCGGAGGCCAGCGTCAGCGAGTCGTAGTCGAACAGACGGTCCGCCGGCTCCAGGCCAGCCGCGCTCCGGAGATCATCGCCGGCGCCACCCTCGCCTTCGTCCATCGACATGTCCTCCATCGGGGCGCCATCGAAGTCGTCCTCCGCGACCGCGCGCTTCTTGTTGCGCATGCGATCCATGCCGCCACCGCCGCGGGGTGCGGGCATGCTCTGTGCCGGGACGGCGCCGGTGACGCTGCGGGCCGCCGAGGGACGAACCGCTCCCAGAAAAGCCCCCGAGGACTTCGGTGCCGGCGCCATGGGCGCCGGCGGAGGAGGCGCGGACATGCTGGGCGCCGCTCCGGGCGCGCCTCCGTACGAGGCCGACTCCTCCTTGTAGCTCTTCTCCTGCTCGTAGGCGCCTTCAGGCATGACCGGCATGGGCTGCGGCTGAGGCTTGGGAAGGACCGGCTCCGGGCGGGCGACGTGCAGGGTGTCGTAACCCGCGAACAGCTCCTCCAGGCCCGGCGCGGGTTCACGCCACCCCGAGCGCGCGGGGGCCGGCTGGCTGCGGCCGATGCGCAGCGACTTCAGCTCTGGCACCTCCGCGCGCCGCTCCAGGCTCGCGGTGGAGACCGCCAGCCGCACGCCGCTCCAGTCCTCGCCGGTCCGCTGGACAACGGCGGCGCGCATGCGCAGCGTGCCTTCCTCCAGCGTGCGCGGCAGGCGCAGGTCGTAGGTGGGCACCCAGCGCGCACCGGCCACCGCGTACTCCAGCACCAGCCGCGCGTCCGCGTTCGCGGCGATGGGGCCGGACAGCGTCAGCAGCGCCGCGCGGAACAGCCGGGTCCGGTCCACGCTCTTCGCGGAGGACAGCTCCTGGACGCGGCGGCGGCGCAGCTCCAGCTCGTTCGTGGCGTCGCGGTGCTGGCGCGCCAGGTCCAGCTCCTGGGCCTGCAACTCCGCCAGCTCCGAGTCCACGAAGCCGGTGAGGGACAGCATCGAGGACAGCGGCGCCTCGCGTGGGAGGTGGCCCTTGCGCGGGGCCGGCCAGGTGGGCGTCAGCCCGCGCAGCGCCGAGATCTCCGCGCGAACCCGCTCCAGCCGGCCATGCACGGCCGCCAGGATGGCCTCCGCCGCTTCGAGCGCGTGCTGCTCCGCGGGCAGCGCCGACTCCGGCGGCATCCGCACGTCGAACGTGGGCTTGAGGTCGCGGACGAGGAGGTCCGACGGCCCCTCCACCACCCGGGCGCGCAGCGAACCCGTGCGCAGGGACAGTGGCAGGCCGTCGATGCGGACCTGGCCGGGCAGGCGACCGTCCTCGGGCGAGAGCACGAATGCGCGCGTGCACAGCGCGCCCTCGGCGTGAACGGTGACGGATTCCAGGACGGACGACACGACTCTCATGGGCCCCCTCTTCCGTGGAGAGGCCCGCAGGCTACCCCGAGGCCGCCGCGAATGGCGACCGGGGAGAAGAGGGGGCAAGGCTTTCCACGGCGCGGATCACGCACCGCGCCGTGGGGCACCGGGCGACATCAGAACGCGCGGTTCACGGCGTACGCGCAGATCATGTGCTCGGCCTTGTACGTGTTCGCGCCGGGGAGGCCGTCAATGGGGCCGGTGTAGCCAAAGGACCGGCCCACCGTCTGCACGCGGGTCCAGTAGATGGAGCCGGGGATGCCATCGTCCTCGGAGGAGGTGCGAGGGCCGCCGCGCCGGTTCAGTTCGCGCGCGGTGATGCGCACGCGGATCTTCTCCGTGTTCGGCCCCGTTACGCCGTCGATGGGGCCCGTGTAGCCGTAGTCGCGCCTGCCCACCGTCTGGATGCGCTTGTAATAGATTTCACCCGGGATGCCGTCGAACTCGGTGGTCGTCTGCGGCAGGCTGCTCGAACCGCCGCCCGGAGACTGGCCGCCGCCGGCGATCTTCCCGCCCGCGTAGTCCATGGACCAGCCCAGGTATCGCGCGCCCGTCTTCGACGAGTAGCCGGAGACGCTGTTGACGCCAATCGCATCCCCCCACGACTGGGAGAGGTTGTACGTGGCCATGAACACCGTGCCGCCGCCGCCGTTCAGGTCCGCGCCCACGTGGCCCGCGGAGCCGATGTCCCACCAGTGGAAGGCCCCGGTCAGCGCCTTGGACGCGTCCGTGGAGACGATGCGCGAAGCGCGGTAGGCCTCGATGGCGGTGGGGCGCACGGCGGAGTCCGGAAGCTGCCCGAAGCGGACCATCAGCGAACCGCACCACTGGTTCCACGAACCCCCGTCGCGCTTGGGATTGGCGGCGGCGTACGCGCGCGCCCGGTCGTAGATGGGCGAGTTCGCTTCGCCCTCCACCGTGCCAATGGCAGACACGTCCATCCCAGGGGCTTCCAGCTCCGGGCCGCCGCACGCGGCCAGCATCAGGCCCGCCGACACCAGCAGGGCAGGGGACCACGTCATCCAGTTCAAGCGAATCATCTGTCTCCAAGGGGGGATTCAGCGAGGGTTGGAAAATTACGCTGAAGTCTAGCCAGGCCTGATTTGCGACCTTGAGCCCGTTCCGTTGTCGCGGTGGGGCATGCAAAGGTTTCCACCCATGCGAACGTCCTGGCTTCGTCTGTCGTGGGTGCTGTTGCTTTCCGCCTGTGCGACCACGCCGTCACCGCCGCCCGGCGGCCCGGTGGATCCACTGCACCAGGTGAGCCGGGTGCGGGTGGCCCCGGAGGTAGAGCTGGAGGTGCTCGACTACGGCGGCAAGGGTCCGGCGCTGGTGTTCCTGCCGGGCCTGGGCAGCACGGCCCATGTCTTCGACGTGCTGGCGCCGGAGTTCATCGCCACGCACCACGTCTATGCCTTCACCCGGCGCGGCTTCGGCGCGTCGAGCTGGCCGGCCACCGGCTACGACAGCGCGACGTTGGGGCACGACGTGCTGGCCGCGATGGAGGGCCTGGGGCTCGCGAAGGCGACGCTCGCGGGGCACTCGCTCGCGGGGGATGAGCTGAACTGGATGGGGCTGAATCATCCAGAGCGCGTGGAGGCGCTCATCTTCCTGGACGCCACGGACAACAAGGGAGAGATCGCCGAGTTCCTGAAGCCGGGCCCGTTGCCGCCGCTGCCGTTCACCGTGCTCGACGGGCAGCCGTCACGTGAGGCGGTGACAGCGCTGCTGGCGCGCGACCTGGGCGGACCGTTCCCGCCGCACGAGATTGATCAGGCGTATGAGTTCGACGCTGGCACGGGCGCGTACCTGCGCTACCACCGCTTGCCGGAGGCCACGGAGCAGTGCATCCGGGGCGCGGCCTTGCCGGACTACGCGAAGCTGCGGGGCCCGGTGCTGGCCCTCTCCGACGGCCAGGCCTTCGCGGGTTGGGTGGCGTTTCTGGCCCAGGCGGAGAACGTCCCCGCCGACCTGCGCGAGCGGGCGCGCGCGTTCCTTCCGGAGCTGAGCCAGCGCGAGGCGGCCCAGGACGCCCTTCTCAAGAGCCTGCCGAACTGGAAGCTCGTGACGCTCCAGGGCGCGGGGCACTACCTCTGGCTCCCACGGCAGGCGGACGTCGTCTCCGAGATGCGCGCGTTCCTCGCGCGGTAGGAACGCACGGAGTCGGGTGTTGATGCCTAACGTGACCGGATCCTCGAAAGAGCACCACCATGGCGAAACTTTCCCTGAAGAATGCCCGCGCGCTCCAATCGTCCTTCAAAGGACGCATCACGTCCTCGCACGAAGCTCAAGCAGAGTTCTACGACAAGCCCACGGTCCTTGTTCCTGAGTCGACTGACGACGTTGAGAAGGCACTGCGCCTGGCACAAGCCGCCAACCGGCGCGTGTTCATTCGAAGCGGCCACAGCCTATCGGTCTCTGATGTGAGCAAGGTGGGCACTCCTGAGAGCAAGGAGGCTGCCGCGATCGTCAGCATGGAGGCATTCCGAAACGTCGACGTCGGTGAACAGCGGGTCACCGTCGGGGCCGCGGCGACAACGGGCGATGTCGCCAGGAAGCTGATCAACAAGGACCTCTTCCTTCCGCTCGATGACAACCCGACACAGAGCATTGTGTCGGCCGTTCTCAGCATGGACTCGTCACCGTTTCTTCGCAGCGGAGCCGGACTCCTCCCGCTCCGCGGCGCTGTCGTGGAGGCCGAGGTCATCCCGACCGAAGGCCCCGGCGCAGGCGTCACCAAGACGTTCCACAACAAATCGCTTCGCGATCTTCTGGCCGGCCGTCGCCGCGCGGTCATCACGAAGCTTGTTTTTGACGCCGCTGCCTCGAAAACGGATGAATCCGCCCGCTGGACGCAGGCCTGGATGACGTCCTATGCGCCAAAGGGCTTCGCGGCTTTGTGTGACGCGCTCTTCGGCGGCGGATCCTCTGTTCCTGAGCACGTCGACCTGAGCGTCCGCGTGACGTCGGCCGCGTATTCGATGAGTCTCATCGTCGTCCGCGCCACGGGGCACGACGCCGCCGACAGCGAGGCAACCGAAGCGGTCGTTCAAGCTGCCTTGAGTCGTGCAAAGCTTACCGTCCTCGATTCCAATCGGGTGACGAGTCCTGGCTCCAGCATCGCCGCCTGGGTTGCGACGGGCCCGAACGCCGCGGCACAGGACGAAACGCTGAGGCGGTTTGGCAGCAACCCCGTGCCGCGGCCATTCGCCAGGTTCCGGCAAAAATTTCTTGATGCCGTGGACTTCGCTATCGGCGTTAGCGCCCGCACCGGTCGCGAGCGTGCACCCGGTATCCGAGCTTGGGCCGAGCTTCAGCTCGCGCCGGGCAGTGACGTGGTCGCCCGCGCGCAGATTTCCGACGCGAAGGCTGAGAAAAAGGTCGCTCAAGAGGCGCGGCGGCGCATGGCCGCGGCCATCCCCGCCGACAAGGTTTCGCCCACGGCCGCGGTCAATAAACGAGCGTTGGTTCGGCGCGCCTCCACCAGGGTTGCGCTGCGCGGCGTCAAGGTCTTGCCTGCGCTCTCATCTACGCCTGGCTTCGACCTGGTCTCCAGCAACCGGGCTGGAAGCGACAAGATTCCTGGCTTTGAAGGTGAGGTGTTCGATAAGTCGGACGGCGCCAGCTATCTTGAGGCAATCCATCAGTACGCTGTCTCGTCATACTCGTCGCAGGTCGTGGACGCGCGCATGACCCCGCGGTTCGTCGCAATGGCGGAGAACGCCATGGATGTGACGACGGCCGTTGCGTTCGCCGCGATGAACAACCTCAAGGTCGTGGCCAGGTCTGGCGGGCACCAATACTGCGGCCTTTCGTCGGGCGGCAAAGACACCCTGCTCCTGGACATGACGCTCTTTGTGGATGTCGAGTTCTTGCCGTCCACGGGCACGCCGACCCAGGTCACGGTGGGGCCGGGGGTGGCGCTGAAAGACTTGTCAAAGAAGCTGCTGGAGAAGGGCGTCGCGATACCTCATGGCGAGTGCCCACTCGTAAGGCTCGGGGGGCACGTACAGACGGGTGGTATCGGCCACCAGCTTCGCAGTCTCGGCGCAACCTTGGATTGGGTTCGCTCATTCAAGATGGTGACGCGCGATCCGGGGTCGCCCGGAGCCGACGTATACGTAGAGCGTGAGTTCACCCGGCCTCAATCCGGAGGTGGCACGGGTACGCCGACAGACAGCGACGTGTTCAGAGCCGTCCTCGGCGGCGGCCCGGGCAGCTGGGGAGTCTTGACGGAGATCACCTTCGATCTGGTGCCCGACGACAAGTACCCCAATTCGGAAGGTTACTCTTATACATACCTGTACCCGTCTGGTAGGGATGGCTTCCGCGCCGCGATGGGTCAACTCCAGCGGTGGGCGGAGCGACAGGCGGAAGGCACGCTGCCGCTGGGAATCGACCTCTTTCTCAGCGTCGTTTCAGGCGACTTCAACCAACTGCGACCAGCCGTGCTGCTCGTGGAAGTCATGTGTAGAGACAAGGCGGGTCTGGGGGAAATCAAGGCCGTTGTGGAGGCGATCGAGGAGGGCGCCGCGTGTGCCCCCATTGCCCGCCCGATCAATGGTCCAGCCAGGCTCTCGACCATCGCCGATACCGGCGTCCGCGAGATCGGTGTGTTTGGTCTTCCCGCGAGCGGCCGTGAGTTCGACTTGCCGTATAAGAAGTCGCTCCACATCACAATGAAGCCGTTTTCGGACGCTTTCCGTGACCGCTTCGTTGACCTTGTCAACGCGACCTACGAGCACGATGGCCTGAAAGTGGTGGTCCAGACGGTCGTCGGCGGCGGCGAATTCAGCGCGAATGGGCAGAAGAAGGTGACGCACATGCAGCGGCGCGATGCCCTCGTACAGCTCGTCTTCGACGTGTTCTACAAGTCCGGACACGAGGCCGACGCCGAGAAACTCCAAGCCGAGATGAAGTCCTTGCTGAAGGAGTTTAGCGGAGGCGAGGACGTGCGCATGAGCTGGGGCACTTTCGAAGACGCGAACACGAACAGCCAGCAACTCGACATGAGCCGGAGCCAGGTCCAAAGCCTCTACTACGACTCCAAGGCCGATTACGAATGGCTGCGGAAAATCAAAAAATACACCGATCCCAAGGACGTTTTTCACACGTCCTTCACCGTGCAGCTGTGAGGTCGCCCGCAATGCGTTGGAGAGTCTTTGTCTGCCCCGCCGTCCTGGTCCTGAGCGCCTGCTCGGAATCATCCGATCCCGACCCCACTCCCAGGCGTCCGCTGAAGGCGGTCCTGTTCCCATACATCCCCGACTCCGCGGGGGACAGCTTCGCCAGCCTGGAGCAGCGGCTGGAGTCCGACTTCGAAGCGGCCCATCCGGACATCGACCTGGACGTCGTCTTTGACGCCAACCTGGATGTCTATGACCTGGATGAAGGAGGGACGCTGAACCAGTTGCTCGGCACGGAGGCCAGCGCCGCCCAGGTGGTGGAGGTGGACACGCTGATCCTCGGCTCGCTCGCGGAGAAGAAGTGGATCCAGCCGGTCGCGCTGGAGGCGGGCGTCGTGCATTCCGCGGCGGAGGAGGCGGTCCGCATTGGCGGTGCGAACTACGGCGTGCCCACCTACCTTTGCACCAACGTCGTCTATTCGCGGACCACGAACATCCGGTCCGCGACGGACAGCGCCTCGCTCGTGCGAATCCTTCGCGAGGCGGCGCCCGGCAAGCGCCCGTTGGCGACGAACCTCGATGGGAGCTGGACGCTGCCTTCCTCGTACATCGATGCCTGGGCGGACACGCATCCGGGGGATGCGCTCGCGAGCGCCATCTCGCTGCCGCTCGACTCACCGACCCTGAACGCGTTCGCGGACGTCGTCGACAGCTGCTCGCTCGAAGCGGGCGTCAATCCGTGCCTGGATGGCAGCTACGCGGACAACACGGTGGCGGAAGTGGCCTTCGCCCAGGAGCAGGCCAACGGCTTCATGGGCTACACCGAGCGCCTGTTCTACATCCTCCAGTCACAGCCCTCCATGCCGCTCCCGGAGGTCATCTCGGTCCCGTTGGGCGCGGGCTCGGCGCCGGCGGTCTTCGTGGATGCGCTGGTGCTCAACGCGAACTGCACGGGGACGTGCGCGGAGGATGCCCGGGCCTTCACGTCGTTCATGCAGGCCCCCGAGACGCGCAGCCTCATCGCCTTCAGTGAAGACGGCCCCCAGGGTACCCGGCCTCGCTACCTGCTCCAGGCCAACCGCGCCTTCTATCAGCAGGAGCCCGCACGCTCCGACCCCATGTACCAGCAGTATGAAACCCTCCTGAGCGGAGCGCGGCCCTATCCCAACCAGCGCTTCCCGGAGAACCGGAAGGCGCTCCAGGCGGCCCTGC
Source organism: Corallococcus sp. CA041A (assembly GCF_003612075.1). NCBI lineage: Bacteria > Pseudomonadati > Myxococcota > Myxococcia > Myxococcales > Myxococcaceae > Corallococcus > Corallococcus sp. CA041A. Next base: position 113,168 of record NZ_RAWF01000001.1, on the reverse strand, counting down.
TGGAAGCCCTCCAGTAACGCCGGGCGGGCAGCGTCTGGCACATGGGCGGGCGAGCCCCCATCGTTGAAGGGGGAAGAGTCCGTCCCCTCCACGCGTCCCATGGCCCGCCTGCACGACAGCCCAGCGCATCCGTCTCCACGTGGCCCGCCACCGGAGTACAGCAGCCTCCTCGACGCCGTGCTCGCCAGCATGGGCGAGGGGCTGCTGGTGGCGGATGAGCACCAGCACCTCGTGTTCATCAACCCGATGGGGGAACACATCCTGGGCATGGGGCCCACCGACGAGCCGGTCAGCCGCTGGCCGGCGCATTTCGGGCTCTACTTGCCGGACCAGGTCACGCTCTATCCGTCCGAGCGCCTGCCCATGAGCCGGGCGCTCCGGGGGGAGACCGTCAGCCGCGCGGAGGTCTTCCTGCGCAATACCTCAAGGCCGGCGGGGACCTGGCTGCACGTCAGCTCCAGTCCGGTTCGCGACGGGGCCGGCCAGGTGCGCGGTGGCGCCTCCGTCATCAGCGACGTCACCGACTTCAAGCGGGCCGAGGACGCGGCGCGCGAGGGCGAAGAGAAGTACCGGTCGCTCTACAACACCACGCCCGTGATGATGCAATCCATTGATCCACGCGGGCGGCTCATCAGCGTCAGCGACTACTGGTTGAGCACGTTGGGCTACGCGCGCGCGGAGGTGCTCGGGCGCGAATCGGTGGAGTTCCTCACGCCGGAGTCCCGGCGGTACGCCCGCGAGGTCGTCCTGCCCGAGTATTACAAGACAGGGGTGTGCAAGGACGTGCCGTACCAGCTCGTGAAGAAGGACGGGCAGCTCATCGACGTCCTGCTGTCCGCCATCGTGGAGCGGGACACCTCCGGCAAGATGGTCCGTTCGCTCGCGGTGCTGAACGACGTGACCGAGCGGAAGCGAACGGAGGAGGCGTTGCAGGAGAGCGAGCAGCGGCTGCGCGCCATCCTGGACAACGCGCCGACCGTGTTCTTCCTCCTGGATACGCAGGAGCGCTTCCTCTTCGTGAACCGCGAGTGGGAGCGGCTCTTCCACCGCACCCGGCAACAGGTCGCCGGCAGGACGGTCTTCGATGTCTTTCCCCGGGACATCGCGGAGACGCTGCACCAGGCCAACCGGGACATCTTCCAGAGCCGGGTCCCCGTGCAACGGGAGGAGCGGCTCCCGCACGACGATGGGATCCACGTCCACCTCACGCAGAAGTTCCCGCTCCTCGACGCCAATGGGGTTGCCTACGCGCTCTGTGGAGTCGCCACCGACATCACCGAGCGCAAGCGGATGGAGGTGTCACAGCGGTTCCTGGCCGAGGCGAGCAGCGAGTTGGTGGCCTCGCTCGATCCTGAAACCACGCTCCAGCGCGTCGCCGAGCTGGCCGTGCCCCTGCTGGCGGAGCTGTGTGTCTTCTTCGTGCGGACGGACGGCGTGGGTCTGCGGCCGGTGGCGGTGGCGGACCGTTCGCCGGCCCGCGCCGCGAGCGTACGGGAGTTCCTGCGACGCCATCCGCCGGAGCCGGAGTCCCTCCACGGTCCAGCCCGGGTGCTGGCCACGGGAGAGTCGGAGGTCTCCGAAGCGTCACAGGGCCTGTGGGATCCCGACGAGCTGCCGGAGGACCTGCGGCCGCTCGACGACCGGCCTTCGCTCGGCGTGCCCCTCCAGGCGCGGGGCCGCACCCTGGGCGTGCTGTATCTCCTCTCTCCTGATCCGGGGCGCACGTATTCACCGGCGGAGCTGGCCTTGACGGAGGAGCTCGGCCGCCGGGCTGCCTTCTCCATCGACAACGCGCAGCTCTATTGCTCGGCGCAGGAGTCCATCCGCGCGAGGGACGAATTCCTGTCCATTGCCTCCCATGAGCTGAAGACCCCGCTGACCTCCATGCGGTTGCGGGTGCAGCAGATGGAGTCCGTGCTCGTGGGAGCGCGCCCCCTGTCCCCGGAAAGGGTGAAGCGGATGCTGGAGGTCTTCGAATCCCAGCTCCAGCGGCTGTCGCATCTGGCGGAGCACCTGCTCGACGTCTCCCGCGTCAACGAGAAGCGGATCGACCTGCACCTGGAGGAGATGGACCTGATGGCGGTGGCGCGGCACGTGGCAGGCCACGTCGCGGAGCAGCTGCAGAAAGCAGGCTGCGAGTTCGAACTGGTGGCCCGGGAGCCGGTGTGGGGGAGCTGGGATCGGCTGCGGCTGGAGCAGGTCATGCTCAACCTGCTGACCAACGCGATGAAGTATGGCGCGGGTCATCCCATCCGGATGGAGGTGGCGAAGCACTTGGGGAGGGCGCGGCTCACCGTCGAGGACCAAGGCATGGGCATTCCGTTCGAATCCCAGGCACGCATCTTCGAGCGCTTCGAGCGCGCCTCCTCACGCAACTACGGAGGGCTCGGCTTGGGGCTCTTCATCACGCGACGCATCGTCGAGGCGCACGGTGGAAGCATCCGCGTCGAGAGCGAGCCGGATCACGGCGCGAAGTTCATCGTGGAACTGCCGCCTCACGCGGCCTAGCTCGCGTCCTGGCGGACCACGGCGGGCGTGGGCTCCACGTCCAGGGGACGGCCCATGCAGTCCTCGCCGTCGTCGGGCGCCGAGGTGCTCTTGGGCCGGTACTCCCAGTGCCACGGCTCCGACGCCACGGTGCGGCGGAAGCCGAAGCGGCACGCGTTGCCCGCGAGCCAGTCATACGTGGGGGACGCTTCCTCGCTGCCCACGACCAGGTCCACCGCGAGCCCGCGGTTGTGATTGGAGCGGCCCGGCCGCGCGGCCTTGGGCCCCAGTCCCTTGCGGTAGCGGCGCCACAGGAAGCGCTGCTGCTGATACGAACGCCACCCGCTCGTGACGAGCAGGGGCTGCCCCGCCGTGCGCGCCGCCTCCGCCATGCGCTCGAAGGCGGACGCCGCGTCGCGGTGGAGACGGTGGCCGGTGTGGATCCGTACCAGGCGCGGTGCCTTCGCCTTGGCCCTGCGAACCTTGGCTTCCTTCGCGAACCCGACGGGTGCCAGCAGACAAATCAGGAGCGCGAGGCCCCAGCGGAGCAGGGGAGAGGACATTCTTCGGAGGTCCAAGCAGTGGGCGAGGACCTGAGGCTGACGCCTTTATTCCGCTCTGAAAAGCAGGCGGGCCTGCGAGCGCTTTCCGCTCGTATCCGGTCGCCCGGACGCTCCGTGAGCCCTAGAAGAGCTTGAGCTGCGCGTCGGGTGCGGGCGCGTCCTTGGGCGGCAGCACACTGAAGCCGTTGGCGCGTGCCCAGGCCTCGCTCGGGCCCTTCCAGTGGTGCGCGTCCATGCGCGCGTGGCCCGCGTCATCGAAGGCGACGCCCTCGGCCTCCAGCAGCTCGCGCTGGCGGTGGCCGGAGGTGCTGATGCCTCCCGTGCGGTTGATGATGCGCTGCCACGGCACGGTCGACGCTCGCGACCCCAGCGCCGCCATCGCATGGCCCACGGTGCGCGCATCACAGGCCCCGCCGACGATGGTGGCGATGTCTCCGTAGGTGGCCACCTGTCCGGACGGCACCTGTTCGCAGACGCGGTAGATGCGCTCGTACGGGTCCTGCGTGTCGGTGGGGGATGTCATCGGGTCTCCGGGCTGGGGCTGCCCGAATCCTACTCATGGCATCCACCGATGCACGCGAAACCCGAGGCGTCCCCCGAGGCCATTCACCTCAAGGGTGCTCCTTCGCTTCGGTGAAGACCGGTTCGTTCCGCCGGATGCGTTCGAAGATTTCGCCGTGGTCGATTTCGCCGAGGTCGATGTCGCAGAGGCCGGGCACCAGGAAGGCGGAGGCCCACGATGCGGCCTCCTCTCCGGAGCGCCCGTTCTCGAAGCGATGCTCCGTGCGGAGTTCTCCGTAGCACGCGACCTCGTGATCATTCTCATCCAGGAAGCGCGTCTCCAGGTTGCCCGCCACGATGAGACTCTCATCGTTGTAGACGCCCTGGATGACGTCCCGGACCACCAGGTCGCCCAGGACCAGGAAGTTCCCCGACGTCCGCAGCCCCTTGGCGACACAGCGGCCCAGGACCACGATGGTGGAATCCGGCCCGCAGTCGTCCAGGAATCCATCGACCTCCAGGTCGCCCAGCACGAGGAGGGGACAGGTGACGAGCAGCGAGCCGGGAGCCTTCGCGTTGCCGGTCACGACCGTGGCCTTGGACAGCGACGCATCCAGGACGGCGTCCACGGGCTCAAGGAACTCGCGCATCACCACTGCGGCCAGGCCGACATGCGACACGGGCCCGGGACACAGCGCCTTCGCGAGCGCGGCGGGCTGGAGGGGAGCGTCCTTGGGGAACGCCCTCCCCAGGGTCGTGATCAGGGGCGTGCCCTGATGGGAGAGCGCATCCCGGAGGGCGCCGTCCAGTCGGGCGAGCGTGGCCTCCGCGCGCGGAAGGAAGTCGTTCTTGGAAAGGAGCATGGTCATGCCGCCACGGCCTGTCGTTCTTGCGACGGCGCACCGGCCTGGTTGAGCACCGCCCATTCCTGGCGCAGGCGCTCATACAGGGCATTCAGCGGCTGGCCCGGCGCTTCGTACTGCCCGGCGTGGTGCTCCACGATGTGGCGCAGGAGCACGTAGCAGATGGTGGCCGCGCCCGCGCTCTCCACCGCGGTGAATTGAGCCTTGTCCGTGAACCAGAGCGTGGTGGGCATCTGACAGGCCTGCGTGCCCAGGGCCACCAGGTGCGCACCGGGCTTGAGCCACGGGTGCTTCGCGAACAGGTTGGGCCGGTCCACCGTGAGCGCGGAGATGAGGTTGGAGATGCGCCGGTCCTTGAACCGCGAGTCCCCATACACCTGACCGAACACGAGCCCGCGTACCCGCTTCATGAACACCTGGGTCGTCAGCGCCAGCAGCGACGTCGCGCGGAGCACCAGCATCTGCGTGAACTCCGGCACGGTGAGCTTCTTGAACGAAGGCCAGACGTCCAGGTCCATCTGCCGCTTCACCAGGGTGATCACGTCCGTCAGCCGCGCACGCACCCAGACCAGCGCCGTCGCCACCGACGCCGTCAGCACGCCGGGGATGAGGTAGAGGAAGTAGTCCTTGGGCTCCCAGTTGCCCTCGCGAGCGGTCTCGAACCCGCGCCACGCGAGGATGGCGGCGGAGAGCAGGGTGAGGAAGAAGAGGCCGTAGGCCAACCAGGAGACGCCGTTCAGCGTCACCCAGCCGCGCTTCGTCGGGTTCTCCGGAACGTTGTACATCTCCGGGCTCTGCACGCTGACGTCGGAGATGAGCAGCGTGGGCGGCGGATCCGCCCGGTTGAACGCGAGCAACAGGCTGTCGATGCCCTGGTTGTCGTAGATGCCGCCGTCCATCAGTGGCAGGCCGTTCTGGAAGCCCGGGCCCAGCGCCGCCTGCGCGGTGGCGAGCGGATAGCCCTGGGGCCAGTGGAACTGCTGCGGGAACACCAGCGGTTCGAAGCCGCCCGGGAAGCACGACGACGCGGCGGCGATGTCGGCCAACCGGACGTGGCTGGCCACCGGTCGAGGCATCCGGTAGCCGTTGTTGCCCAGGAGGGTGAGCGGGTTGTTGCTGCGCCGGAAGCGGAAGTCCAGGCCGGTATGGAACTCGGTGGTGTTGAAGATGGCCTCCTGGAACTGGAGCCCGCTTGCGTCCAGGACCTCGCCGAAGCGCCGGTCGCCCAGGAAGTCGGGCCGGGCGTAGACCTCCGCGGCGGACCGGATGAGGCTGGCCCAGGCATGGCTGCCGTGGTCGCGGTTGGAGGTCAGCCCCGTCAGGGCCTCCGCGATCACATTCGTCTGAAGCAGGTACGCCGAGAACGTCTCGTGAAACGCCTTGAACGGCTTGCCGTCCAACTGGCTCACCACCCAGGCCAGGCCCGTGAGCGTGCCACCGGACACCGTGGACAGGCCCACGACATCGGACAGAAGTCCCACGGTGTCGAGGAACCGCAGCGTCCCCAGGTGGAACGCCGCCGCGCGGTAACCCCCACCGGACAGGGACAGCGCGAGCGGTCCGAGCGGACCGTGTTTCTCGGAGACAGGGGCTGCGGAGTCTTGGCTCATGGTGAGATTCGAGGCGCGGCGGGGAGGACGGCGGGAGCTTAGGCCAGCGGCGCGCTCTACCGGTACGCGGTGGCGGACTGGCGGGAGCCCTCCGCGGCGTCCAGGTGCTCCTTCAGGAGCGCGTTGACGCGGTCCGGGAAGCGCAGGGGCACGCCGTGCGAGGCATGGGGGAGCTCCACGAAGCGGGCGCCAGGAATTCCCGCCGCCAGGGCCTGACCGGCGGTGGGGGGCGCGATGGGGTCGTGCGTGGCGCTCACGACCAGGGTCGGCAGGCCCGCCAGCCCCTGGAGGAACGGAGTCGCGTCCGCGTTCCGCATGGCCCGGAACTGGCGCATCGCCACGGGAGGCTGGTCCGCGAGGTCATGGTCGAACAGCTCCGCGAGCTGCTCCGCCAGGGCGTCCTTGTCGGCGTGGGCCAACTCCTCGGGTGCCAGCACCATGCGCAGGAAGGCGTGGCGCCGCATGCGCCGCGTGCCGACCTGGGTCCGCAGGCCCATGAGCAGCAGGCCCGGCGTGAGCCGGGTGGGCACCGCGCCCGTCGCGAACGTGCACAGCAGCGCGAGGCTGCGCACCCGCTCGCGTGCCTGGTGTGCGAGGTACAGCGCCACCAGCCCGCCCAGCGAGTGCCCCATGACGTGCGCGCTCTTCCATCCCTGCGCGTCCATCAAGGCGAGCACGTCGTCAGCCATCATCTCCACCGTGAGCGCGTCGCCCGGCGGCTGGCTGGCGCCGAAGCCCCGGTTGTCCAGGCAGAGACACCGGAAGTGGGATGCCAGGCCTTCCACCTGCGGCCGCCACCCCGTGGCGCCGACGCCGACCCCCTGGATCATCACCACCGGAGGACCGTCCCCCTCCACGAACCAGCTCAGCGTGCAGCCCCGGTGCAGGGTGCTGTGTCGGAGGTAGGCGAGGCTCATGAGGGCTCCGGAAGCAGGGAGGCGCGAAGGCTATCCTGTCCCCAGTGGGACTGTTGCTTCGCGTGGGCGTTCGGCCATGCTCCCATCCCATGCCAATTCCTTCCTCGCATCGTCGCAAGGTCGCCTCGACGGCACTCTTCTGCGCGGGACTCGCGCTGGGCTGGCCCCTGTTCGCGGGCGCGAAGCTCCAGGGTGGGGTGTGTGATCCGCTGAATGACGAAGCCGACGGCATCCGGGTGCGGCTCGTGTCGGCCACCGCGGATGGCGTCTCAATCATCCCCGCGCAGGGCACGGGCCCCATTGGCGCCGTCTACAACGTGTGGGCCGTGCGGCCGGAGGCAGGAGCGACCGGTGACTTCGCGAGGGCCACGCTCTTCGAAGCCGAGCCGACGGAAGGCACGGGAGAGCTCTACCGGGACCTCAGCCTCCAGAGGCAGCCATGAGGAAGCTTGGCATCGTGCTCGCGGGCATGCTGACGAGTGCCCTGGCCTCCTCGCTGTTGACGGCCTGTTGTCCGGATCGCCCCCCGCGCGTGGTCTTCAAGCTTCCCTTCGGAAACTACGGAGTGACGACCCCCACGGCGGACACGAACTATCGCCTCTTCCTCTCCGAGGACGGCGTCACGGTGGTGGAGACGTTCGAGCGCGGGGGCAAGGCCTACCGGCAGGAGTACCGGGTGACGGACCGGCAGCAGACCGACATCTAAGGCCGCGCCCGTCAAGGGACCGTGTAGAGCCCGACGACGTTCGGGTCCAGCGTGGCGCTGGAGATGCGCAGGCCGGTGGCGGTGCTGATGCTCGCGACGTCCGTCACGCCCAGGTCCGCCAGTGAGAACGACACGCCTCCCAGCTTGGACTGCACCGTGCCCAGCGGGTTGCCGGTGAGGCTCGCCACGCCGCTGGTGTACGAGACGGTCGCCAGCGCGGTGGACGTGTTGCCCGCCGCCGAGCTGGTGAAGTCGCTCGCGAGCAGCGCCAGCGAGTAGCTGCCCACGACCTGGTTGGACGCGTTGATCAGCGTGACGGTGGCGTCGTCGCCGAGCGTCGTGGAAGTGGGCGTGCTGTCCACGATGAAGAAGCGCGTCTTCGTGGTGAACGCCGCGCCGAATTGGAAGTGGCCGGCGTTCAGGTTGTTCGTGCCATCGTGGATGCTCAGCCCGGTGGAGGCCGCGTTGGCGTTCGCGGGCACCGTGCCCCGGGCGCTGGGCGTGTTGGTGCTCGTGATGCCGTTGGCCGTAGCACCCACGAGGTTCGTGAACGTGCCCTCCGACGTCGTGAGCGCTGCGAGCTGCGTGTTGCCGGTGACGTTGGCCGGTGCCCCCGCCGTCACCGAGCCCGTGAAGGTCGCGCCAGTGACACGCAGGCGCGTGGGCGCGTTGCCGACCGGATCCGGCAGCGTGGTGATTTCATGGGCGATGCGGTGGAGGTTCGCCGCATCGGCCGTGCTGATGCCCAGGTCGGCTGCCGCGCTGCCGGCGCCCGTCGCCAGACCGCGGGGATCCGCCTGGGTGATCTTCGCGAACAGCACCGCCGCGGACAGGTAGCTGCCGTACTTGCTGGAGTGCCGGCTGTCCTGGGTGCTCCACAGGTTGAACATCCCCGGAGAGATGCCATCCGCGGGATTCGGGTCGGCCAGGTTCTGGTCCACCGCGCGCATGTAGCCATCGCCCACGCGGGCGACGCCCGTGAAGCCCAGGTCGCGGTAGGCCTTGAAGTAGGCGTCACGCAGGTCGGTCTGCATCGCCTGGAGCCCCGCGGTCCCGCTCGGGTAGCCCTGCGCGCCCACGGACGTGGGCGACGACCACGTCTCATACAGATACAGGTTCGCGGAAGGATTCGCGGCGCGCACCAGGGTGCGCAGGTCGCGCACGGCATCCGTGAAGCCCGTGGGCGAGCCACCGCGCGAGGTGGGCAGCGGCGTCGTGCTCTGCTCCTGGAACACGACGGAGTTCCAGGTCGACTGACCGATGGTGGAGGCCCGGTTCGTGTGGTGCCACCGGAGCGTCTGGCCGCTGGCCGTCTCCAGGCTCACGTTGAACGTGAAGCCGGCCTGCACGGTCAGCTTCTTGAAGATGCCCGGGATGCCGCCCTGGCCGGAGCCGTTCGTGTCGGTGACGGCGGCCTTGTTGTACGAATAGACGGGCTCCTCGTTGCCGTGCGTGAAGCTGTTGCCCACGAAGAGGATGTTGCCACTGGTGACCGCGGCGGTGGTGCTCTCCAGGTCGTCCTGCTCGGTCTCGGGGAGGGACGCACAGCCCGCCTGGGTCGCGAAGACGCCCCAGACCATCAAGCCCAGCACTCGCGGGTGAACGGCGGCCAATAACGCAATGAGTTGGGACTGGCGCATTTCGCCATCATGACGGAATAACGTGCTTAACGCGAGTTGGTGTCTGTCTTCACCCGCGCCGGTCGCGCAGCCGCGTGTATGTGTATGAGACGAGCAGCAGCATGACGCCCAGCAGGATGAACGTGACCACGCGCTGATCCGGCGGCAGCTTCGCCACGTCCACCAGCACCAGCCGCCCCAAGGCGAGCCCCAGCACCGCCAACGCGGCCAGCCGGTACCAGCGCTCGCGCACCGCGAAGCCCACGCCGAAGAGGAGGAAGGCGGCGATGACCCAGCCCAACGTGACGAGCCCCTGGGGCATCCGCGCGCCCACCAGCGCCACGAGCGACAGCCCCGCGCCCGCCGCGCAGATGGCGGTGAACGCCGTCCGGGCCTCGGGCTCGGGCAGCCCCGCGACTCGCACCGTCCCGCCGCGCTCCACCAGCACGAACGCCACCACCAGCCCGATGAGCAACGTCAGGCGGCCCGGCGTCTCCCATTCACACGCGCCCAGCGCCACATAGAGGATGAGCACGCCCACCCCCCGCAGCACCGGGGACTCGACTCCGCGCGCGGCCAGGCCCGCGACCAACCCCGTCACCGTCCATGCAGCCACCAGCGCGACGTCGTCGTAGCGCGCGGGCATGGCCAGCGCGAACGTCACCGCCGTCAGCGCCAGGTACGTGTGCGTCAGCGCCGTGGGCGCGCGCTGGAGCCTCGACACGATGGCCCCCGCGCCATGTGCCAGCGCGACGACGAGGAGGAAGCCGAAGAGGTGCGAGTCCTGCTCCTGGGAAACTTCGTACGCGCCCAGCGACGTCAGGCCCACCCAGTTGAGCAGCGTGAACGCGAGGCTCGCGCGCACGGGCAGGTCGCGCGGACGCACGAGCAGCGCCACGGTGAACAGCAGGAAGTAGAGCGAGAGGAAGCCCATGCTCAACAGGAGCCGGTCGTCCTCGGGCGCACCTGGCGCCATGTGGCCCGTGCGCACCGCCCAGACGACGTGCGTGCTGTACACCGCCACCAGGCTGGAGAGGGGAACGATGACCCAACGGTTGCGCACCAGGAAGAACAGCGCGCCCGCCGCGAGCAGCGTCGTGGACAGCAGCGTGAACGCGGTGATGTCGCTGAGCATCCCCGTGTGCAGCCCCAGGAACAGCGCGATGCCCGCCACCGTCTCCGACTGCATCCGGTGCGCGATGGTCACGATGGCCACCACGAACCCCGCGAGCAGCACCAGCGCCAGCACCTCGCTGTCGATGACCCGCACCGCCGGGATGAAGTGCAGCGCGTAGGTGACGAAGTACGCGAGCGCCAGACCGCCGCCGAAGACGATGCGCCCGAAGAGCTGGTGCCGCCGCGCCAGCCACAACCCGAACGCACCCAACCCCGCGCTGAGCAGATAGCCCGCGCCCACTCGCGCCAGCACCCCCAGCTCCCCGAAGTGGTACGTGATGAGGTACGCGATGCCGATGATGAGCGCCACGATGCCCAGGCGGCTCAACCAGTAGGTGCCGACATGCGCTTCCAGGTCCCGCTGCTGCTCGGGCACGGCCACCGGGGCCGCGACGGCCGCCGCCGTGGGCAGGGCCACCGGACGCGGCGCCTCCCGGGACTCCAGGCTCGCCAGCCGCGTCTCCAGGGCCGCGACCGTCGCCTCCAACCGCTTCACCGTATCCCGCAGGTCCTGCCCGTCACCTTCGTCCGACATGGACTCCCCTCGTACTCCAGCGCGCATTCCGGCCCGGGGAATCTTCAAGTACGGGCCTGGCGTCCCTTCAGTTTGAGACGAATCCGTTCGCCGGCGTTGATACATCCCGGGCATCAACGCGGCGGAGCTTCAGCAGCTCTGACGCCGCGTGAGCGTGGCAGCGGCCCCCGGGGAGTGCGCACGGGGGCCGGAGGCCGTTGCTTCAGGCGAGGTTGTGGAACACGTGCTGCACGTCGTCGTCCTGCTCCAGCATGTCCACCAGCTTGAGCACCTCCGTGGCCTGCTCCTCGGGCAGCTCCTTCAGGGTGCCGGGCAGGGGGATGTACTCGGACTGGGTGGACGCGGTCGCGATGCCCTTGGCTTCAATCGCGGACATGAGCTTGCCGAAGTCCGCGAACTTGCAGCGCAGGAGCAGCTGCTTCTCGCCCTTCTCGCCCGTGGTCTCGCCCATCTCCTCCAGGCCGTGGTCGATGAGCTCCAGCTCCAGCTCCTCCGCGTTCAGCCCTTCGGCGTCCAGGCGGATGGCGCCCATGCGCTCGAAGAGACGGGAGACGCTGCCCGCCGTGCCCATGCTCCCGCCCAGCTTGGTGAAGGGGAAGCGGACGTTGGCCACGGTGCGCGTGACGTTGTCCGTGGCCGCCTCCACCAGGATGCCCACGCCGTGCGGCGCGAAGCCTTCGTACAGGAGGATCTGGTAGTCGGCCTGGTCCTGACCACTGGCGCGCTTGATGGCGGCGTCCACGTTGGTCTTGGGCATGTTCGCCGCGCGGGCGTTCTGCACGGCCCGGCGCAGCGCGGGGTTCGATTCGATGGTCGGCCCGCCCGCCTTCACCGCGATCACGATGTCCTTCGTGATGCGCGTGAAGACCTTCGCCATCTTGTTCCAGCGGGCGAACATCGTCGCCTTGCGTGTCTCGAAAATGCGTCCCATGGTGTCCTCACTATACCGTGAGCCGCTCCAGTGGAGCGGGTTTCGCAGAAGGGGCCCGTGTCACCCGCGCGGGAAGCGGCTCGCCAGCGCGTCCGCCAGGGGGCCCGCGCCCGTGCGCAGGGGGTCCACGCAGGGCAGGCCATGCGCCCGGCCGGTGGCCTCCAGGAGCGCCAGCGCCTCGTCCTCGCCCAGGTGCTCCGTGTTGATGGCGATGCCCGTGCACTGGATGGCCGGGTTCGTCAGCCGGCCCTCCAGCACCGTGCGGTCGATGACGTCCTGGATGGATGGCAGCGGGTGTTTCACGCCGCGCATGCTCGTGCGCGTGGGCTCGTGACAGACGATGAACGCGTCCGGCTGTGAGCCGTGCAGCAGGCCCAGCGTGACGCCCGCGAAGGAGGGGTGGAACAGCGACCCCTGGCCCTCCACCACGTCCCAGTGGTCCGCGTCGTTCGCGGGCGTGAGCCACTCCGCCGCGCCGGAGACGAAGTCGGACACCACGGCATCCAGCGCCACGCCTCGCCCGGAGATGAGGATGCCCGTCTGCCCGGTGGCCCGGAAGTCCGCCTTCCACCCGCGCTGACGCAGCTCTTTCTCCAGCGCCAGCGCCGTGTACTTCTTGCCCACCGCGCAGTCGGTCCCCACGGTCAGCACGCGCAGGCCGGGCCGCTTCGTGCCCTTTCCCGTGGCGAAGTCCCTGTCCGGGAAGCGCACGTCGTGCAGCTTGCGCCCGTGCTTCGCCGCCGCGGCCGCCACGGCGGGGAACGAAGACAGACGCTTGTGCAGCCCGGTGGCCACGTCCATCCCGGCCTCCATCGCCCGCACCAGCGTGTCCACCCACGCGTCCGCCAGCACGCCGCCCGGATTCACCACGCCCACCACCAGCGTGCGCGCGCCCTTTGCCTTCGCCTGGGCGATGTCCATGTCCGGCAGGCCACAGTCCGCCACGCAGCCCGGGAGGCGCAGTTGACCCACGCACCAGTCGGGCCGCCAGTCCACGATGCCGTGCGCCGTCTTGGCCGCGAGCTGATCCCTCACGTCTCCCAGGAACAGCAGGTAGGGCTTGTCGATGTCCACGCGCGGTGCCTTAGCACGGCCGAAAAACGGCGTGGAAATGGCGCGGGGGAATAAGCGCGACACCGGACGTAACAGGGAGGAGCCCGCGGATGGGCTCCCTCTTCCGGAGTCACCCATGCGCTTCATCCCTACCGCCGCGTTCGTGTTCGCCGCCTCGCTCGCCACCGCCTGTGGGGGACCGCTCGACGAAGAGGCCCCTGGCGCCGAGGTCGTGGACGAGTCCGTCGCCAGCCAGGAGCAGGGCATCGACGAGTCCTGCGTGGGTTCGGGTGTGGTGCTGGCGCAGCCGGACGGCGCTTCGATCAATGCCGTCTTCCCCCATTGCTCGTACGCGGACATGTCGGCGGCCTCCAACGACGGCACCTATGATCAGCCGTCCTGCGTCCACCGCTTCGTGACGGAGATCAACGGCCTGGGGGGCCAATACGCCCAGCCGTTCGTGGAGGTCATCCCGGCGTCGAGCAACGTCACGGAGAGCGCCTGCAAGGGCGTGGCGATTACCGGCGCCGCGTTCGGCTACGCGAACGGCGTCTGGTGGGGACTGGGCTCGGTGAGCACCACGGGCACCTGGTACCCGGCCACCCCCTTCTGGTCGGCCTTCTGCTCGCTGCGCGTCAACATCGGCACGGGTGGGTCCGGCTACAGCAAGATTCGCGTCACGGGCTTCGGAGCGGCGTTGGGGGTCTTCAAGGCCCGGGTACGTACGGGCGTTCGCATCGGCAACGGCCCCTGCTAGCCCTCCTGCCTGCCATCCCGGGCCTCCCACCTGTCGGGTGGGAAGCGCTTGGGAGGGTGTCGATGGACTTCGCGGGCGGGGCGGCTCCTGCTAGGAACGCCCCCGTGGTCTTCCGCCCGCGATCGCCCCGCGCCGTCCCGCCCGGGGAGTCCTCCGCATCCGAGCCGGAGGTGCCTTCGGCCTCCCGTGGGGACGCCGCGGAGTTCCAGGCGCTCATCGCGCGGTGCGCTCCGGCGTTGGAGGAGCGGGCCCGCATCCTCTGCCGGGGCCGCAACCCGGCGGACGCGAAGGACTTGTTGCAGGAGACCTACGAGCGGGCCTTCCGCGCGTTTCATACGTATGACCGGTCCGCGCCTCCCATGGCGTGGCTGGCGTCCATCCTCGTTCGACGCTTCCTCGACTGGTGCCGGCACGACCGGCGCCACCCCCAGGAGGAATTCACCGACGCGATGGGGGACACCCTGGCGGAGGCCGAAGCCGCCCCGGAGACATGGGCGCGCTACACGTTGGATGACGTGTGGAAGGCGGTGGAACAGCTTCCCCCGGAGCTGCGCGAGGTGGTCCGCATGAAGGACATGGAGCGACAGAGCTACGCGGAGATCGGCCGACGGCTCGGCATCCCGTCCATGACGGTGGGCACCCGTCTGTTCCGCGCACGCAAGAAGCTCAAGGAGCTGCTCCTCGCGCGGGAAGGCACCGCGGGGGGCCCGGCGTGACCGTCTCGTGTGAACAGCTCGCCGCCTTCGTGGACGGGGAGCTTCCGCCAGAAGAGGCCGAGGCCTTCCAGGCCCACCTCGCGACCTGCGCGGAGTGCCAGGCCGGCCTGGAGGACCAGGTGCAGGCGAGCCTCCTCGTGCAGGCCGCCGCTGACGCGCGTGCCGTGTCCGGCGCCGGGGAAGCCGTGAGGCCTCCCGGTACGGGCGCACGGCCCGCGGCGTCCCCCGGTTCGGCTGGTTCGGAAGGCGGCTCCGCGGGTTCAGGACTCCGTGCCGTTCCCGGGACGGGAAGCCGGTCCGAGCCGGCGTCCGATGCCGGGACGCGCTCCCCGTCCGCTCGCCCGCGCGGCCGTGCAGTGTGGGATCGCCGCCGTGTGGCGGGTTTCGCGGCCGCTGCCGCCGCGGTGGTGTTCGCGGTGCTGCTGGTGGGACGTCCATGGCGCTCCACGGAGACAGAGCGTGCGCTGCCCTTCGCGCTGGCCTCCGCGCGCCCGCTGGAGGGCCGGCTCAGTCACCCGGGCCTCGTGGACTACCGGGCCACGGGCACGATGCGCGGCGGTGCTGACGGACGGCCGGAGCTGGATCTCAAGGCCCTGTCGGAGCTGGAGGCGAAGGGCGACCTGCACGGCGTCGCGACCGCCTGGCTCGCGGCCGGGGACTTCGAGCGCGCGGAGCGCATCCTGGAGCGGCTGCCCGCGTCTCCCGCCGTCATGGGCGACCTGTCGCTGGCGGCCCTGGGCCGTGCCCAGCCGGAGCGCGCGCTGACGCTTCTGGAGAGGGGCTTGGAGACCGCTCCGGACGACGCACGGCTGCACTGGAACCGGGGCCTCGCGCTCCAGGCGCTCTCGCTGGAGCTGGCCGCCGCGGCGGAGTTCTCCCGCGTGGCGCTGGCGAAGGAGCCCGGCTGGAGCACCGAAGCCACCGAGCGCGCGGACGGCCTGCGCAAGGGCGCGCTGGCGCGTCGGGACTCGTGGCAGGCCATGAACGCGGCCGGCATGGAGTTGGCGCTGGAAGGCACGCCGTACCCGGGCTCGATGGCGCGGCGCAACCCGGACCTGGCCCGGCTGTACCTCTACCACGCGTTGCGCGCGGCCCCGTCCGTGGAGCGCGTGAAGACGCTGGCCCCGCTGGCCGCGCTGCTGGACGATGTCACCCACACCCAGACCGCGAGCGCCTACGCGACGCGCGTGGCGGCGGCGGACTTCAGCAAGCGCGGCCCGCTGGCCAACACCTACCGCGAGCTGCTGGCCGGCACGCATTCGCTGCAGGGCGCGGAGGTGGACGCGTTCCTCGCGCGGCTGCGGCGCTCCGGCGAGCGCGACCTGTTGCTGGGCGCCATCCTGCTGCTCCACCAGGAGGACCGCTTCGTCGACGAGCTGGCGACGCTGGTCCGTCAGTCCGGTGAGCCCGCCTGGTACGACGCTCCGCTCGCCCGGGGCCGGGCCCAGGCGGCGCAGGCCCGGGGCGACATGGAGACGGCGGAGACGTCCCTCAAGAACGGGCTGGCGGCGTGCCGGAGCGCGGGCTTCCAGGACCGTTGCGTGGACCTCCAGCGGCACCTGGCGGCGCTCTACAACCGGATGGATCGCCGCCACGAGGCCGGGTCGCTGGCGCGCTCCGCGCTGGAAGAGGCGTTCCGCACCGACAGCTGGTTCCAGGAGGAGGTGCTCCTGTCCGACCTGGTGACGAGCGCGCGGCTGAGCCACGCCCCGGCGCTCGCCCGTGCCTACCTGGACGAGTTCGTCCAGCACGCGCCGGAGGACTGCGCACGCCGGTCGGAGTACCACCACGCACGGGCGCTCCTCTTCGTGGAGGACCTGGACGCGAAGCGGGCCCGGCGCGAGGTGCAGGACTCGCTCACCTGTCCCACCGCGCCCACGCTCCTGGAGGTCGCCGTCGCGGGAGACCTGCTGCGGTTGGAGGGCAGCACCGTGCCGGGCCGTGAGCTGGACCGCGTGCGCGAGCGCATCCGCGTGCTGCGCGAGGACCCGTCGCTGACCACCGGCGAGCGGTTGCTCGTGGACCACATCGAAGGGCGCATCCTCATCGAGCGCGACCGTGAAGACGGCCAGAAGCTCCTGCGCGGGGTCATCACCGGCTCGGTGCTCCACCGCTCCACCGACATCGAGGCGCGCAAGGCCTGGGCCCACAGCCACCACGTGCTGGTGATGGACGCGGGCCGGGCGAAGGAATGGGGCCCCGCGGTGGACCTGCTCGCGCAGGAGGTGGACCGCACCGCGCCCACGTCGTGCCTGCTGGCGCTGGCGGGCCAGGATGAACGGATGCTCTTCGTCGCCCGAGGCCCCACCGGCGCGAGCGACGGCCTGTACCTCCACGCCCTCAAGCAGCCCCTGCGCGAACAGGTGCCCGCGGTGCCCGAGAAACTCCTGCAGGTGCTCGCCGGCTGCGACGTGGTGCGAGTGCTCGCCGAGCCCATCCTCCTGGGGCGTCCGGGGCTGCTGCCCGGGGACCGTGCGTGGAGCTACCTGGCTCCGGGCGGCCACCGCGTGGAGGCTCCGGCCTCGGCGCCCGTGCCAAAGCGGCTGGTGGTGTCGGACGTGGAGCCGCCCGCGACGCTGGGGTTGCCTCGCCTGATGCCGTGGAAGGGCATGACGGGGCAGGGCGATGTCCACCTGCGGGGCCGCGCGGCGACGCCGGAGGCGGTCCTCGCGGAGATGGAGGACGCCACGGAGGTGGAGCTGCACACGCACGGCCTCTCAGGCACCGTGTCCGACGCGGCCTTCCTGGCGTTGTCCCCGGACGCGGCCGGCCGCTACGCGCTCACCGCGGAGGAGCTGGAAGGGCACACGCTCCGGGGCACCCCGGTGGTGATGCTGGCCGCTTGCGACGCGAACGTGGGCGCGTGGCGCTACCACGCGGTGTCCAGCCTGCCGTCCGCGCTGATTCAAGCGGGCGCGCGGGCCGTGGTCGCGCCCTCCACGGAGGTGCCGGACGTGGAGGCCGGTGCCTTCTTCCAGTCGCTGGTGGACTCGCTGCGGCGAGGCACTCCGCCTGCCCAGGCGCTCCGGGACACCCGCGCACGGTGGCTCCAGCAGGGCAGCCCCCGGTGGGTCCAGGACCTGGTCGCGTTCGAATAGACTCCCGGCGAATATCCGCGCCGCCGCGCGTAAGGGCACCGGGAGGATTCATGATCACGCGTTGGAAGTCCGCAGTGGGAAGCATGGCCGTGGGAGTTGTCGCCCTGTCGGCGGCGCAGGCAGGGGCCCAGCCGGCGAGGGCCCAGAACAATCAGGTGAAGCTCGCCCCGGCGAAGCCCATCGCGAGCCCGGCGAAGGCGAAGTCCAGCGGCACCGTGGACGTGGCCGTGGATGAAGGCGCCAAGGGCACCCGCATGTACCGGTATGACCGGGGCAGCGGGAAGCTCACGCTGGTGAAGCAGCTCACGCAGAGAGAGGCGGCCAGCACCACCGCCGGCTTCAAGGCGTTGTCGTCGGTGGAGGCCGGTGGCGGCACGTCCCTGGTGGATCCCGATCGTGGCGGCGCCGTCGCCCCCGAAGGCAAGCCTCCCAAGGGCGGCCCCCCGGGCGGACATGAAGAGGGCCAGCAGCTCACCCAGTCGGACCTGGCCAACATCAACCGCGAGCTGGGCAGCCTGAAGCTGAACAAGTCCCAGGTGAAGATCGGCACCCAGGCCCAGCGCTAATCCCAGCCGCGCAGCGGAAGGAACGGACGGCCGTGGCGCCGGGGTGGGGACACGTATCCTCGCCCCGGAGGGCCACGGCCTTCACGTTCCTGGATGAACGCCGGCCCACGCGTTCAACCCCAGACGCCCGGAGTGTCTGCCCTGACCTCGCTCCCGCGTTTCCCGCACCTCTCGCGCCTTGCCACACGTACAACGTGGTCGCACTTTTCGTGCGTGAGGGGGCGCTGCTCGCCCGTTTGTCTTTGACGCCCTCCTTGTCCAAATGTTCGTGGGTCTAGCTGGAGCGCCCGCGGCAGCAGGAGGTTGCACACATGGGGAACGTGGAGAACGGGCGTCGTCGTGGCGCGGGGGGGCTCTCATGGTGGGCGTGGGGACTGACTGTGGCCGTCCTGGGCGCGGGCTGTGACCCGGGCGGCCGGGAGCCCGTGCCAGCGGATCCGCTGGCCACGCAGGAGCAGTCCGCTCTCAGCTACAACAGCCTTTCGTATAACGGGCTGTCATTCAATGGGTTGTCTTTCAACGGGCTGTCTTTCAACGGGCTGTCGTTCAATGGCTTGTCATCCACGGCCTTCGCGTCGTGGTACGGCGCGAATCCGGCGCTCGCGGCGGAGGTCATGCGCTACATCGTGCGCTGCGCCATCCCGGAAGGGCAGACGCGCACGTACACAGATGCGCAGACGAACACGGTGCACACGTGGACGGGCCTGCTGGGCCTGGCGCCGGGCTGGGCCGGAGGGGCGCCCGCGACGGAGGCGGAACAGCAGATCGTCTCCGCGTGCCTCGCGGCGCACAGCAATCCCTTCGGCGTGAGCGTGCCCATCTCCGTGTTGGGCCGGGACGGCCTGGGGGTGGCCATCCCCGCCTCCGAGGGTGAGTTGGCCACCTTCGCCCGGCCGGAGTCGTGCTTCTTCGGCAATCTCTTTCAGGGGCAGGGGCTCTACGCGGGCAGCCAGAACCCGCCCCTGGACGCGACCCAGAGCACCACGCGCGCGTGCGCCGTGGTGGATGGCTCCGGGATGCCTCGCATGACGTGCGCGCCGCTCGTCTACGTGGGCAGATGCTCGGACGTGTGCACGCAGGCGGGAACGGCCTTCGCGAGCTGCACGGTGGGCGGCGTGAGCTTCCAGCCGCTCACCACGCGCGTGCGCGACTCGGACCTGTTTGTGTGCGGTGATGGCACCTGCCAGGTGACGGAGTCCTGCGGAGCGTCCAACTCGTACAACGCGTGCGCGGCGGACTGCGGCGCCTGTCCGTGAGGTGAGCGCGGGCGGCCTTCAGCCGGAGTGGGAGCCCAGGCCGGAGGCCGCGCCCACGCGCAGCCGTTCATGCAGCGCGTCCGTGAGCAGGTACCAGAACTGGACGTTGCCGAAGCTGAGGATGTCGCCGCCCCGGAGCGGCACCTCGCGCTGCCCGATGGTGCTGGCATTGACGAAGGTGCCGTTGGTGGAGCCCAGGTCGCGCACGGTGCAGCGGCCCGCCGCCCGGCTCCACTTGAGCTCCGCGTGCTGCTTGGACACGGACGCATCGTCCAGCACCAGCTCGCAGTCCAGCCTGCGGCCAATGCGGAGCACCTCCGAATCCCGGAGGGTGGGGAGGGTGGCGACGAGCAAATCGTCGAACTCGAAGAGCAGGGCGAGCATGCCCTGCTCGACGTCGCCGGGGTCCGCCATGCGGGTGGGCGCGAGCGCGGCGGCGGACAGCTCCGACGGCGGACGCTGCACCAGCGCGAAGGGGCCCAGCTGATGCTGGAAGGCGCCCACGGGGAGGGCGGAGGCGAGTGCGCGCAATTCCTGGACGGACAGCACGTGGAGCAGCCTAACGGGTCGGCCGTCGGGCGCCCAGCCACTACCGGACGATGGTTGTAAGGCTTTCGTTGACCGGCCAGTCACTCGTTCCCTACATTGACCCTTTCGAGTCGCGGGTCGGGTTCCAGGAGGGAACGCCAGACCCCCGATGCGCAGCCAGGTGATGGAAGGAGCGGTGGTTCGATGAGCGGGAGCGACAACATCCCGATGACCCCCCACGGTCTGCAGAAGCTCAAGGACGAGCTGAAGCACCTCCAGTCCGTGGAGCGGGGCAAGATTTCGCGTGAGATCGAGGTCGCGCGTGCGCACGGCGACCTGCGAGAGAACGCGGAGTACCACGCGGCCAAGGAGAAGCAGTCGCACATCGAGGGGCGCATCTTGACCCTCGGCGACTGGATCGCCCGCTCGGAGGTCATCGATCCGGCGAAGCTGGGCGGCGACAAGGTCATCTTCGGCGCCACCGTGGAGCTGGTGGACACGGAGAACGACAAGACCATCAGCTACCGCCTGGTGGGTGAGACGGAGGCCGACCTGAAGAAGCGGTGGATCGCGGTGACCTCGCCGGTGGCGCGCGCGCTCATCGGCAAGAAGGTGGGCGACGTCGCCACGGTGCAGAGCCCCGGCGGCGTGCGCGAGCTGGAGGTCACGGCCATCAGCTTCGAGGATCCGCAGGAAGAGTCGGCCAGCTAGCGCTGAAGCCCGGCTGGCCGGGTGTCCTTCGGGGGGGCGGGCCTGGGCTCGCTCCCCCGGTTTCGTTTTCCCTGCGACGTCAGAGCGCTTCGTAGGATGGAGGCTGGAAATCCCGCGTGAACCACCCGCTCGCCAGCCTCGTTGGACCTCTCAAGTACGCGTGTCAGCGTGACTTCGCCCAGCTCGGGATCGTGCGGGATTTGCGCACGTTGATGGAGCGCACCCTGGCGTCGGCCGGGGGCGTGGACGCGCGGGCCCTGGAGGACTTGAGGGCGGCGCTGCCGCACGTGGATCCGCCCGCGCCGCCGGAGCACCGCAAGGCCGCGCTGCGCCAGGTGCTGGGCGCGCTGAAGCTCAGCGGCGTGGTGCTGCCGGAGGAGCTGGAGCGGGTGGTCGTCACGGGGGAGATCAACGCCGTGGCGGCGGGCTTTCCCCGGTCGCCGGAGCGTGCGCACGTGCTGGAAGGGGAGCTGAACGCCGCGCCGCCGCGCCGCCGGTTGACGCCGCCGCCAGGGACGGTGGAGGCGCGTGGCAACACCGTGCCGCCGTGGCGTTCGCAGGACCCCGTGCCGCAGGTGGGCGGTGGCGTTCCGGCGGCAGCGCCCGCATCCCGGCAGCCGCAGGCCCGTGCAGCTTCGCTTTCGCCCGGAGCGGGTCCCCAAGGTGGGAACGCAGGTCCCGTGAAGGGCGAGCCGGTGCCCTACGGCGCACGCATGGCGGCCTCCCGGGGCGCTGCCGCGATGGGCCCCGCGCAAGGTGACGCCCAGCCCTACGGTGCGCGCATGGCCGCGGCCCGGAACGCAGCCGTTCCCGCGGGTGCGGCGGCCCGTGTTCCGGGGGCGAAGCCCAATGCGAGCACCGAGCCTCGCAAGGGCGCACCGCCGGCGGACCGTGCTCCCGCGGAGAAGGCCCGGAAGAAGAAGGCCAAGGCCGTGGGCGCGGAGGCGTCCCGCTCCGAGGCGAAGCTGCTGTCCATCGCGCCGCGCACCGGCCCGTTGTCCGCGCCGCTCAAGACGCTGGGCAAGCGCCTGGGGCCGCGGCTCGTCGCGGTGCTCGACAAGAAGGGCCTGCGCCGCACCGGCGACATCCTGTTCCTGTTGCCACGCTGTTACGAGGACCGCCGCAAGCTGCGCACCATCGCGGAGCTCATCCCCGGCGAGCGCGGCGTGACGGTGGGCACCGTGAAGACGGCCGACTTCGTCCCGGGGCGCGGCGGCAAGCGCATGTTCCGCGCCGTCGTGGGGGACCGCTCCGGCAGCATCGCCGCCACCTATTTCAACGCCGGACCGTGGCTCAAGAGCCGCTTCTCCGTGGGCAAGCAGCTGGTGCTCTCCGGCGAGGTGCGCGCCTCCATGAACGGCCGGGAGATGGCCCACCCGGAGCTGGAGCCCGCCGAGGACCTGGAGAACACGACCTCCGTCCACTTCCACCGCATCGTCCCCGTCTACCCGGGCTTCGAGCGCGGCGAGCAGCGCTCCTTCCGCGAGCTGACCTCGCGCATCAGCGAACAGCACGCGCACCACCTGGAAGAGCCGCTGCCCGCGGACCTGCGTCGCCGCTATCACCTGATGGGCCTGCCGGACGCGCTGCGCTTCATCCACTTCCCGCCCGACGACGCGGACCTGGAGGCGCTGGACGCGCACCAGAGCCCCGCGCACCGCCGGCTCGCGTTCGACGAGCTGTTCTTCCTCCAGCTGGGCATGGCCCTCAAGCGTCAGGGCATCAAGGCGGAGGAGGGCATCGCCTTCGACGTCACCCCGGCGCGGCTGGACAAGGCCCGCGCCGCGCTGCCCTTCCAGCTCACCGGGGCGCAGGCGCGCGTGGTGGGGGACCTCGCCCGGGACATGGCGCGTCCGGAGCCCATGAACCGGCTGGTGCAGGGCGACGTGGGCAGCGGCAAGACGGCCGTGGCGCTGGTGGCCGGCATGGTGGCGCTCCAGGACGGCTACCAGGTGGCGGTGATGGCCCCCACCGAAATCCTGGCCGAACAGCACGAGCGCACCTTCCGCCGCATCCTGGAGCCGCTGGGCTACCGCGTGGGGCTCATCAGCGCGGCGGGCACCGCGAAGCACAAGCGCGAGGTGCGCGAGTCCGTGGCGAAGGGCGACATCCACCTCGCCGTGGGCACGCACGCGCTGCTGGAGGGCGGCGTGTCCTTCCAGAAGCTGGGGCTTGTGGTCATCGACGAGCAGCACCGCTTCGGCGTGCTCCAGCGCCACACGCTCATGAGCAAGGGGCTCACGCCGGACGTGCTGGTGATGACCGCCACGCCCATCCCGCGCACGCTCGCGATGACGCTCTACGGCGACCTGGACGTGTCCATCATCGACCAGCTGCCGCCGGGCCGCACGCCCATCACCACGCGCGTCTTCAACAACGAGCAGCGCGCGCGCGTCTACGAAGCGGTGGGCTCGGAGCTGGCCAAGGGCCACCAGGCCTACGTCGTCTATCCGCTGGTGGAGGAGTCGGAGAAGCTGGACCTGGAGGACGCCACCCAGGGCGCGACGAAGCTCCAGGTGGTGTTCCCCAACGCCAGCGTGGGCCTGCTGCACGGGCGCATGAAGCCGGAGGAGAAGGACGCCGTGATGGAGGCCTTCCGCGACAAGCGCATCCAGCTGCTCGTCTGCACCACGGTGGTGGAGGTGGGGGTGGACGTGCCCAACGCATCCGTCATGGTGGTGGAGGCCGCGGAGCGCTTCGGCCTGTCGCAGCTGCACCAGCTGCGCGGACGCGTGGGCCGTGGCGCCGCGGCCAGCTACTGCTTCCTCGTCGCGGGCGCCGCGCGCTCCTGGGAGTCCACCGAGCGGCTGGGCGTGATGGAGCGCAGCAGCGACGGCTTCGTCATCGCGGAGAAGGACCTGGAGATCCGCGGCCCCGGCGAGTTCCTGGGCACGCGGCAGAGCGGCCTCCCGGAGCTGGCCGTGGCGAACCTCGTGCGCGACGGCGATCTCTTGTCGCTCGCCCAGGCGGAAGCGCGGCGCATCATGGACGCCGACCCCCAGCTCCAGAAGCCGGACCACCAGGGGCTCGTGAAGGCGCTGGAGGAGCGCTGGGAGGGCCGGCTCGCGCTTGCCCGGGTGGGGTAGGCCCGAGGAGGCCCGCGCCCGCCCCCTGGATTGTCCCGGACTGTCGTCGTGCTTACTTTCCTGGCTGGAGGACCACGGGGGGCGTACGCGATGGGAGACTGGGGGCGAGCGGAGTATCTGGCGCGGCAGGGCATCCGGGATCGACGGGTGCTCGCGGCGATCGCCAACCTGAGCCGCGCGGACTTCGTGCCCTTGGACGCGCGGGACTCGGCCCATCAGGACGTGCCGCTGCCCATCGGCCACGGGCAGACCATCAGCCAGCCCTACGTGGTGGCCCTGATGACCGAGGCCCTGCGCCTGCGCGGTTGTGAGCGCGTGCTCGAAATCGGCACCGGCTCCGGCTACCAGACAGCGGTGCTGGCACTGCTGGCCCGCGAGGTCTTCACGGTGGAGATCGTCCGCGAGCTGGCCCGGCCCGCCCGGCGGTTGCTCCACCGGCTGGGCTTCACCAACGTGTTCTACCGGGAGGGTGACGGCTCCCAGGGTTGGGCCCAGGCCGCGCCCTTCGACGCCATCATCGCCACCGCCGCGCCAGAGGACATCCCCCGGGAGCTCCTGCGCCAGCTGAGGCCCGGGGGGCGGATGGTCATCCCCGTGGGCTCCGTGAACGAGCCGCAGGAGTTGCTGCGCATCCGCCGGAGACAGCCGGGGATGCTGCCCCGGGTGGAGCGCCTGCTGCCGGTGCGCTTCGTCCCCATGATGGGACTGGGCTCCGCCCCGAGCTGAGCGGGTGCGACAGGCCGCACGCCTGCATGCCCACTCCTTCGCGTCCCGGGGTCGCGTTGCCGAGCGGTGAGGGGACCGGTAACGTCCCGCCCATGATCATCTGCCCGGTCTGCGACCACGTGCAGTCGGAAGGCGAAGAGTGCGAAGGCTGCGGCAAGCGCTTCCCCGGCCTCATGAACATCCCCGCGCCTGTCGTGGCCCCGTTGGCGGAGCTGGAGCTGACGCACCACGCGGGAGGCCGTGTGCCGGTGGACGCGCCCGCGCTGCCGGAGCTGGACCTGACGCGGCTGCGCTCGGGGCCGGACCTGCCGGCGATGGTCGTGCCCGACCTGGAGTTGACCCGTTCGGGCGCCACGGGCGACGTGCCCGTCGCGCAGATGACGGACCTGGACACGGGCCGCGCGCAGGACGACGGCGTGCGCACCGCTGCCCCGGTGGGCGCGGTGACGTGCCGCTACTGCCGCAATGTCCAGGCGGAAGGCCTCTTGTGTGATGGCTGCGGCATGCGGCTGCCCCGGGTCCGGGTGGCGGCTCCCGCGACGGCGAAGCGCGGCGGCGGGGACGAGGACGAGCGCGTGCCCTGTCCCTCGTGCCACGTGCCGTCCAGGCCGGGCCGCCCGTGCGTGGCGTGCGGCACGAAGGTGGAGGTGGAGGCGTGACGGCTCCAGCGCTGAAGGCGGGCTACGCGTGCAGCGAGGGTTGTGGCTTCACCGCCTCGCTGTGGGACGTCGTCTACCGCTGCCCGCGCTGTGAAGGCCTGCTGGAGGTGGCCCACGACGAGGCCGCCCTGCGCGCCATCCCCGCGGCGGAGTGGAAGCGCCGCTTCGAGTCCCGCTTCGCGACGTCGCGGTTGCCAGACGGCTCCGGCGTCTGGGGCAAGCGCGAGTGGGCGCTGCCCGAGCTGCCGGTGGAGGACATCGTCTCGCTGGGCGAGGGGCGGGTGCCGCTCAAGCCGCTGCCTCGCATGGCGGCGGAGCTGGGGCTGGGTTCGCTGATGTTGAAGGAGTGCGGCGTCTCTCCGACGGGCAGCTTCAAGGACTGGGGGATGACGGTCCTGGTGTCCGCGGTGAAGCACCTGCGCTCGCGCGGCACGCCCATCCGCGCGGTGGCGTGCGCGTCCACGGGCGACACGTCCGCGGCGCTGTCCGCGTACGCCGCGGCGGCGGGCATCCCTGCGGTGGTGTTCCTGCCGAAGAACAAGGTGTCGCTCGCGCAGCTGGTGCAGCCCATCGCCAACGGGGCGCGCGTGCTGTCGCTGGACACGGACTTCGACGGCTGCATGAAGCTGGTGCAGGCGGTGACGGCGGACACGGGGTTGTACCTGGCGAACTCGATGAACTCGCTGCGCATCGAGGGCCAGAAGATGATCGCCATCGAGCTGTGCCAGGACCTGGGCTGGGAGCCGCCGGATTGGATCGTCATCCCGGGCGGCAACCTGGGCAACGCGAGCGCCCTGGGCCGGGGACTGGAGCTGCTCTTCACCCTGGGGCTCATCACCCGCCGGCCGCGCATCGCGGTGGCGCAGGCTCAGCGGGCGAACCCCCTGGCGCGCGCCTTCCGGGGCGGCTTCCAGGAGCTGGTGCCCATGCAGGCGGGAGCGACGCTCGCGTCCGCCATCCAGATTGGCAACCCGGTGTCCTTCCGCCGCGCGGTGCGGATGCTGCGCGCGTTCGACGGCGTGGTGGAGGAGGCGACGGAGTCGGAGCTGTCCAACGCGGCGGCCCGGGCGGACCGCGAGGGCACCTTCGCCTGTCCGCAGACGGGCGTCGCGCTGGCGGCGGTGGAGAAGCTGGTCGCGTCAGGCGTGATGGCGAAGGGCTCCAGCGTCGCGGTGGTGGCCACCGCGCACGGGCTGAAGTTCGCGGACTTCAAGGTCGGCTACCACCGGCAGACGCTGAGCGACGTGAAGGCCGCGCACGCGAACCCGCCGGTGGAGCTGCCCGCGGACCTGTCCGCCGTGCGCGAGGCCCTGAAGGACCTGGGCTGAAGCCTCGCGCGCCTCCGGGGGGGGCGCTACTCCACGTCGAGCGACAGGCGCGACTCGATGGTGAGACCGAAGCCGGAGAGGCCCCGGTAGGTCATGTCCGTGTTGGACATCACGCGCATGGTGCTCACGCCCAGGTCGGTGAGGATCTGGCAGCCCATGCCCACGTCGCGCGACTCGTTGGCCGCGCGGCTGACGGACGCGTTGCTGCCGTCGCCCGCGCGCTTGTGGTGGATGCCGAAGTCGTTGCCGTGCATGCCGGGCAGGTAGACGATGACGCCCGTGCCCTCGCGCGCGACGTTCTCCATCGCGCGGTCCAGCAGCAGGTTGCACTTGCAATCCGGTGACCCGAACACGTCGCCCAGGGCGCAGGCGCCGTGCAGGCGCACCAGCGGGGCGGGCTGGACCTTCGACGGGTCGCCCTTCACCAGGACGAGCGACTTCGCGCCGTCAGGCGTCCACGTGTAGGTGAGGGCGGTGAACTCACCGTGGCGGGTGCGCACGACGCTCTGGCCGGACTCACGGCGGACCAGGCGGTCCTTGCGGCTGCGGTACTCGATGAGGTCCGCGATGGTGACGAGCTTGAGGTCGTGCTCGCGCGCGAACTGCTTGAGGTCCGGCATGCGCTGCATGGTGCCGTCGTCCTTCACCAGCTCGCAGAGGATGCCGGACGGCTGCAGGCCGGCGAGCCGCGCCAGGTCCACGGCCGCCTCGGTGTGGCCCGCGCGGCGCAGCACGCCGCCTTCGCGGTAGCGCAGCGGGAAGATGTGGCCGGGGCGCAGGAAGTCGTCCGCGGTGGTGTTCGGGTCGGCGAGCGCGCGGATGGTCTTCGTACGGTCGCTCGCGGAGACGCCGGTGGTGGTGCCGTGGCGGAAGTCCACGGAGACGGTGAAGGCGGTGCGGTGGGACTCGGTGTTCTCCGCCACCATCTGGGGCAGGCGGAGCGAGTCGAGCCGCTCGGCGAGCATGGGCTGGCAGATGATGCCGCTGGTGTGGCGGACCATGAACGCCAGCATCTCCGGGGTGGCGAGCTCGGCGGCCATGATGAGGTCGCCTTCGTTCTCGCGGTCCTCGTCGTCGGCGACGATGACGCACTTGCCAGCCTGGATGTCGCGGATGGCCTCCTCGATGGTGTTCAACTCGGAGTCACGGCTCATGTCGGGGGAACTCATCCTGCTGACGACGTGGAGAGGCATGGTTCGCGGCATGTAACGCGAGGGGGGTGGGGTGGCAAGCCATGCTCGGGGAGCGAGCGTGCGTCCGTTCAATGGCTGGGATGAGCGCAAGCTGTGACTGCGCGTCTGTGTAGGTGGGTGCTGCCCGGCGGACGACTCGACGGGCTGGGGCACGTGATGTAGGGTGCTCGGCTCCGTGAGCGCAGACATCCAGCAGGACAAGCGGGCCCGGTTCGACCAGTTGCAGGAGAGCCTGTCGACCCGCCAGAGCACCACCCACTTCACCCACGCGGGTGTGTCCGTCATCGCCTTCATGTTGATTTCAGGGGCGGCGGGGAAGCTGTTCTACGACTCGCTGCGCACGCCGCTCTTGGCCTGGGGTGCCGCGCTGCTGGCGCTGGGGCTGCTGGCGTACGGCTTCCTCAGCTACCGAAAGGGTCGCGCGGTGCTGGTGGAGGAGCTGCAGCAGTACGAGGCGCTGCTCGCGCTGCGCCGCGAGCTGCACCTGGACAACCCCGCCGCGCTCCTTCCCCGGTGAGCGCCGCCAGGAAGGTCGCCCTGCCGGGGCGATTCATCGTGCTGGAAGGCCTGGACGGAGCGGGCACCACCACGCAGACGGAGCGGCTGGCGTCCGCGCTGAGGGCGGACGGGCACGCGGTGGTGACGACGCGCGAGCCATCCGACGGTCCGGTGGGAACGATGCTGCGCCAGGCGCTCACGGGCCGCCTGGGCTTGCCGCAGGGCCGCGGGCCATTGGCGCAGGAGACCCTGGCGCTGCTGTTCGCGGCGGACCGGACGGATCACCTGCACGCGCGAGTGCTGCCGGCGCTGGAGGAGGGCAAGGTGGTGTTGTGCGACCGCTACGTGCTGTCCTCGCTGGCGTACCAGGGCGCGAGCCTGCCCATGGCGTGGGTGGACTCGGTGAACGCGCACGCGGTGTCGCCGGACCTGACGCTGTTCGTGGGCGTGGATCCGAAGGTCGCGGCGAAGCGCCGGGCCGTGCGCGGAGGCCCCGCGGAGCTGTTCGAAGCGGACGAGGCCCAGCGGCGGATCGCGAAGCAGTACCTCAAGGCCATCACGCTGCGCACGAAGCGCGAGCGCATCGTGCACATCGACGGTGAGCTGTCCGTGGAGGCCGTGACGGAAGCGTGCCTCAAGGAAGTGCGGCGGCTGCTCGCGCGCAAGCGCTGAGCCCCGGCTGTCGAGGGTGGGGTGCTCCCGCGACGCGGAAGCCGCGGACGAGCGTCCACAACAGCTCCAGCACGGAGCTGTCGAAGCAGATGCGGCTGACGGCGAGCCAAGTGCCCACGGGCGCCGCGCCCACCCGTGCGTCCATGGCGCTGAAGAAGTCCGCCACGCTCCGGTGCGTCACCCTCACGCCCTGGGGCCTGCCGGAGGAGTAGAGGACGTAGGCAGGGTCGTCCAGCGTCGAGCCCGCGCGCGGCGGCCCCAGCACGTCCAGCTCGAACGCGTCCTCCGAGTCCAGCAGGACGGTGCACACGTCGTCCGCGGGCAGGGACGGGACCAAGCGGGACTCCGTGACGAGCACCCGCGCCCGTGAGTCCTCCATCCTTGCGGCCAGCTGTTCCCGCGGGCAGTCCGGATCCAACGGAACGAACGCGCCGCCTGCCTTGAGGATGCCGAGCATCGCCACCACCAGGCGGGTAGGGCGCTCCACGCACAGACCCACGCGCACGTCCCGAGCGACGCCGTGCTCGCGCAGGTGCCACGCCAGCGCGTCGCTGGCCGCATCCAGCTGCGCATAGCTGAGCGTTTCATCTTCCGCCGCCACCGCGACCGCGTCCGGCGTGCGAGCCACCTGCGCGCGGAACTGCGCGGGGAGGCAGCGTGAGTCATCCGCCGGCGTCGGGCCGTTCGACTCGGGGAGCAGCATGTACCGTTCGTCCGTGTCGAGCAGCGGCACGTCCATGGACACGGAGGGCAAGGCTTTCTGCGCCCGGGCTGGCGGCGTCCAGTCCTCCGCGAGGGACGGCGGCACCATGTCCGTGGCCACCCAATGGAGTTCACCCAGCTCCGGCGTCTCCGACGTGAGGCGCGGGGACATCTCCAGGATGCTGCTCGTCGTCAGCACGAAGCGCGCGCCGCAATCCCGAGCGATGGCAAGCAGCTGCGGCAGGGCGCTGTCCAGCCGGGAAGGATCCGGCGGGGAGCACGGCACCGCGATGGCGTCCACGTACAGGCAGCCCATGAACCCCACGATGTATTCGTGGCCCGGGGGATACAGCAGCAGCACCCGTTCGCCGGCCGCGTTCAGCGTCCGCAGCCACGTCCCCAGTGCCCGCGCCCGGGTGTCCAGGTGCGAGAAGCTCCACTCCTCGGATGTGCCCTCTCCCAGTCGCTCCGCATGTGGATAGAGCAGGTCCGCCAGGTGGATGGTCGAGTGGAAGAGGTCTTCGGCGTTCTCCGCTGCATCCATGAACAAGCCCTCAAACGAGGAATAGCAGATAGTCACGGATGATGGCACATGGGTCTGACATCACCTTCGCGAACGGGGACGACGCACGCCGGAGCCAGCGGACGATCCAGGACGTTGACCGCCGCCCATCGGTTGTCAGGGCTCAGGTGGGCGTAGTGCATCGTCATTTCGATGGCCGTGAGGTGCTCTGTTCCACCGCAGGTGCGCTCCGAACACCATCGACGACTGCGCGTGCCGGCATCCTCCGGGCGGGCGAGCCTTGACCTCCAGCATCGCGCTTGATTGAAAGGACGTGATCCTGATGCGACTCCGAGCTTGCATCGCACTTCTGCTCGTTCTCTCGGCCTGCGCTACGTCGGCGCCGGGCCGAAATGAGCGAACGGTGCGGAACCCGAGGCTCGCCAACCTCCAGCGAGCAGCGAAGCTGCCGTGGACTGACGGGGGACAGTGCGTCGTCCGCGAAGCTTCCCAGCCTTGGCCCGTGCTGGTGGAGAAGTGCTACCGAACCCTCGACCATGACCGAATCGAGTTCCACGACGCCACGGGAAGATGCGCGATCGCCTCAGCGGATGCCGCAGCCGTGGGACTCGGTCTCTGTGTGCTGGCGGCTCCGGAGATTGCCGTGGGCGCCGTCATCGTGCTTGGCGTGGTGGTGGTCGGCGTCGCCATCAATGAAGCGATGGATGCATATGAACTCCGCCACTCCTATCCCGAGGAAGCAGGGGCCTCACAAGGAACGAAGGAGGCATCCCGGCTAGCTGAAGTGCAACGCAAGCCCAAGCTGAAGCCCGATCCAGCGGGGCAGGACTGGGTTCCCCCAGTGCCGCCCGATTCACCAGATCGCGAGCGCGATTCCGAGTGCAGGCCCATCCCGGTGCGGCATTTGGGCGGTAATGATCCACACAACGAATGCGCTGACAGGATTCCCAACAACAGCTTCCCCGGCTGGGATGTGCTCGTCAATGGGAAGAACTTTGATGGACTGGTGCTCACCAGTCGCACGCTGTGGGATGTCAAGACGGATGACTTTGAAAAACAGCCGCCACGCTCTCAGCGGTTCTTTGTCAGGATGAAGCTGCCTGAGCTGCGGCGCGAAGCCAGGCTCGCAAGGGACTGCGGGTACAACTTCGTCATTGGAGTGCGAAGTGCCGCGCATAAAGCGGTGCTGTTCGACGAAGATCCCACCCTGAAAGTTGTTGTCATGGATTGGTGTTGAAATGACGGCCGCTCATAGAACCCTCATCGTTATCGCCCACGCGCCTGCGCTCAAGGACAAGGATGTCCGCCCGGTCGCGGTTGTTCATGCCATGGAACGTGCGCTGCCCGGCTTGCGCTTGGGGTGGACGATGTCGGAAAAGGAAGGCCTCATCGCATTGCCTCAACGCGACGAGTGGCTCGCGGCCAACACGACAAACGGAGGGTTTCCGTTCCTCTGCAACGACGATGATAACCAGCCCGTGACGGTTGCCGGACTGGAAAACCCAAACGGTCTTGCCGCAGGGGGCCCGCCGCATTTTGAAATCCATGCGGACCTGCCACTAGACGCAGTCGGCATCGCGGGGGCTGTCGATGTGCTTGCAGGTGTAGCGGAGGGCGCTCACGCGGTATGGGGGCATGCGACGCCGAGCGGTTATGGTGGGATCGTGGCGCAACAGTTCCGGCATCCCGGTGATGAGCCGCACGTTCCGCCCCACGGACTGCCGTCGCTCAAGCTCCCATGGGACAGGTCCACGCCTGAGATTCCGCACTTTCTTGGGTGGCTGAACTACTGGTCTGCCGCTGCCGCACGGGCCGTCGGATTCCCAGACATGGCTCGGGATGCGGACCTGCTTTCACGGGCGCGGCGCACGGCATCGGGCGGGTGGGTCGTGCAGCTCACCGACGCGCCGCTCGATCTGGACAATCTCGCTCACGTGGACTCGCTCCTGCGGGCCTATGAGCGGTTTCCGGAGATCGGCGGACGTGCAGCGCCTTGACCCGGTTCAGAGGCTCAGCACGCCGCTCCGGCTGAAGGAGTTGATGCGGCAGGCGGGCGACGTTGGCGGAGTTGGGCATTCGCGCGCCCCGCGACGGCTGCGCGGTAAGGGCACGATTCTGCTGAGAGTTTCGCACCGCCCGGCGCGGCGTCGAATCCCACCGCCGCGCCGGAGAGCGCAGAGTCTACGCGGTCTCCAACACGAGCCGCTGGGTGACCTCGCTGCACACGGCTTGCGCCTGCTGCACGGTGTCCGCGTAGGCGAGCACATAGCCCGCGCGGTCCTCTGACTTCAGGGCCTGACGGATGGTGCCTCCCAGCTCCACCGCGAGCGAGATGTCCACCACTCCCGGCAGCCGCTTCAGCGCCAGCGCGCCGTTGATGCGCTTGAGCTTGCCGGGGGACGGGGTGAAGTACTGGATGGCCGCGCCGCCTCGGGGCACCGGATCCGCTTCCAGGGGCTTCAGCGTCCCCA
The DNA here is from genome assembly GCF_003612075.1 of Corallococcus sp. CA041A. Lineage (NCBI taxonomy): Bacteria > Pseudomonadati > Myxococcota > Myxococcia > Myxococcales > Myxococcaceae > Corallococcus > Corallococcus sp. CA041A. The sequence goes on along the minus strand of NZ_RAWF01000001.1, from coordinate 80,717 downwards.
TGGCCCACTGGAGCGTCATGTCCAGCAGGTCATGCCCCGTGGTCAGCCGGACCAGGTCCCACAGGCGGTCGCCTCCCAGCCGCGTGTGCGTCTCCACGATGCGCGGGCCGCGCGCCGTGTACTTCAGCTCCGTGTGCGAGGGTCCATCCTTCAGTCCGAGCACGTCCAGGAAGCTGCGGATGAAGTCGCGCACCTCGCGGTCCCGCTCCGGGCTCATCGGCGCGGGGACCTGGTGCGCGACCTCCAGGAACGCGCTGCCGTTGGGGTCCGTGCTCTTCGTCTCTTCGTTGATGCCCAGGATGACGTGGCGGCCCGCGAAGGAGAAACACTCCACGGAGTACTCGGGGCCGTCCAGGTACTCTTCGGCGATCCATGACGCTCGGCCGTTCAGTACGCCCTCCAGGTCCGCGGCGGAGCGCACGAGCCGCACGTCGATGCTGCCCACTCCGTCCACGGGCTTCAGGATGAACGGATAGCCCTGGCGCTCGCCGAACGTGACGGCCTCTTCCCGCGTCTTCACCGGGGCCCACTGCATGGGCGAGAACCCGCCGGAGTCGAGCACCCGCCGCATGGTCGGCTTGTCGCGCGTCTTCTCCACCAGCTCCAACGGCGTTCCGGGCAGCCCCAGCGCTTCGTTGATGCGCGCGCAGGTGATGAGCGCCTCCTCCGCTACGGTGATGGCGCTCACGAATGGAGTCACCTCGTGCGCGGCCTTCAACATGGGGATGAGCGCCGGGTCGTCGTAGCTCATGAGGAGGACCCGGTCGGACTGCCGGTTCACGTGATCATCGGACAGCCCCGGCTGCTGGATGACCAACGGCCGCAGGCCCAGCTGCCACGCCCGCTCCGTGATGAACTGCCTCGCGCCCAGAAGAATGAGGTTCGCCGCCATGGTTCATGCACTCCTTGCAGTGACGTCCTCCGCGCGACCTCGCGCGTGACGGATGAAGGCCTGGCGTCCTTTCTCGGAGACGACGAACGCCCACCCCAGCTTGCCTCCACTGGTGATGTTCACCACCTTCGAAGTGCGGCTGCCGCGCACCAGGAAGCCATTGGGCTTTCCGCCGTAGGAGTAGAAGCCCAGCACCAGCCGATACTCCGCCGGGGCTGAGTCACCGGCCGCGCGCAGCCGGACGGTCTCAGCTTCCACGACGTGCTGGCAGATCCACCGCTCGATGCCCGGTTCGCGCAGCTTCTGCTCCAGCACGTCCGCGGGCCAGTCCACCCCCATCAGCACGCCGCTGCCGCCGTAGGAGCTGCTGTCGTCGATCTTGAACACCAGCCCCGTCTTGTCGCGCAGCGCGTCCGCCAGGTTCTCCTCTGACAGGGAGAAGGCGTGGGGCAGGTACCTCCGGATGGCGGCCACCTCCTCGTCGCTGAAGAGCGGGTGGTGTCCCGGCTCGCACAGCAGTGCGAGGAACCGCTTGCTCATCCGCAGCTCCGGTTCGAAGCCGTTGGTGAGCACCGCGCCGCTCGCCCAGAGCTTCTCCAGGAACGCGAAGCCGTCGGTCACCTCTTCGTAGGTGAACATGCGGTGGATGAGCGTGCGCTCGCCCTCCTCACGCGTCAGCCAGGCCTCTGGGTAGCGGACCTCGTCGAGGATGTGGACCGGTATGCCCGGGTTCAGCTCCTCCAAGTACCGCTTCAGGTAATCCTGACGCGGATACCCCAGCTGCGCGTGGCCGGTGGAGTCGAGGATCACCACCCGGCGCAGGTCCCGCTTGCGGCACTCCTCCGCGTACAGCACGGCAAGGTCCCTCAATGGGCTGTTCATCAACCCGGCCTTGGGAAAGCCCAGCGCTTCCGTGGTCGCGCGGGAGCCTTCGTAGGCTTCGCCTCCTCCCACGCCGGGGAAGATGTTGAACTCGCAGAAGAAGTAGCCCTGCCGCGTCGGCACGACGTCCATCCGGCCAATCGTCGCGTCGCCGTGGCGCAGGTTGTCCCAGTGGATGAAGTCCACGAGCCGCCGGGGCATCCGCAGCAGGTCCAACAGGCCTTCCCGCGAGCGCGTGTCGATGAGGTGGCCGATGAGCTTCAGCTGCGCGGAAAGCAAGGCGCGGCACGCGCGGCTCAGTTCCTGGAACTCCGCTTCGCTGAAGAGGAGCGGGTGCGCGAACTGGCTCTTCTCGTACATGGGCGAGTCCAGGTCGTGGATGGCGGCGATCGTGCTCGCGTGGGCCCTGGCATCACGCTCGGGCGACCATCCTTCCTCCAGGGCGGCGAGGAACGCTTCGTTGAATGCACCGATCATGGGTGGGCCTCAGGTGCGTCCGGCGTCTTCGACACCGAACAGCGCGTTCATCTTCTGGAGGGAGAAGGCCTTGTAGACGACGGGCTCGTACTTCGCGGGCGTGTCCTTGCAGAACTTCGGGAAGCACTCGATGAGCGCGTCGTCGTTGGCGAGCTTGAAGAACGCCAGGGACTGACGCTCGCCTCCGGACAGGACGACCCGGTGTGGAGTGGACACGTATTCGTCGTTGGACCAGCGGGCCATCAGGTCCCCGATGTTGACGATGAGGTGATCCCGCCGCTCCAGCGTGGGGGTGATCCATGCGCCTCCGCGCTCCTTCACCTGGATGCCAGGGCCCGTCTGCGCCAGCACCGTCAACAGCGTCCCATCCGTGTGCTCGCCCATGCCCTGGTCGTTGAACAACTCCGGACTGAGCTGGGGGTAGAGCAGTGAGCGCAGCGAGTCGGTGGACGCGGAGGTCTTCTTGGCGAAGAAGTCCCGGGGCAGGTCCAGCGCGATGCTGAACAGCTCCGTGAGCCGGGCCGTCAGCGCCTCGCACTCCCGGAAATACGCCTTGAGCGCCGCGCGCAGTCTCTGGCCCTGCGCGTCCTCGCAGAACGGCAGGCTCGCGCTGTCGTCCTCGATGAGCCGGCCCACGCTGAACTTCTCCACGTAGTCGCTGGGGAGCCCCTTGCGGCCCATGTACGCGTAGGCGTTCTCCTCCAACATGCCGCTGTAGCCGTAGGGCGTGTAGTCGTCCGCGGCCATGGTGAAGCCGGACTTCAACCGGCACTGGTTCTTCGCCTCAAGCGGCTGACGGAAGAACGCCCGAGAGAGGCCATAGGCGTCCTCGAAGACCGATGGCGCGATGCCGTGACCGCTCAGGGTGAAGAAGCCCACCTGCTTGCAGGCGCGGTCGATCTCGAACGCCGCACGGCGCTCGGCTTCGGACCCTGGCGTCGCGGACGTCAAATCGATTCGCGGCAACTCCTTCATCATGTGCTCCTCCAGGTTCAATGGCTCTGCTCGTGTTCACGCAGCACGTGCGCGACCGTGAGGACGTCCAGGAAGGCGTGTCCCGTCGAGCTGAAGACGGTGCGGCTCGAGCGCAGGGGACCACTGTCCCTCCGCACGAGCTGCCTCAGGGTGATGGCGTTGGCGTGCACCGGCCCGGCTTCCGCGAGCGCGGTGGCCAGGTCCTCGACGATCACCGTCGACGTGCACAGCAGTTCGAGCGGCACCTCCCGGGCCTCCACGGTGTGTCCGCCCATGCAGTTGATGTGCACGCTGGGGGAGAGGGCCTCGAAGCTCCCCAGCGGCGTCTTCGACGACGTCGCGGTGCCAATCACGTCCGCGCCACGGATGGCCTCGTCAAGCGACGCACAGGCGGCGACGTGCACCACTTCACCCAGGGACGCGCGCAACTCCGCGGCGAACGCGTCACTCCGGGCCGGGTTCCTCGCCCAGAGCCGCACCTCCTGGATGGGACGGACCGCGCGGACCGCCAGCACCTGTTGCCGGGCCTGCGCCCCGGTGCCCGCCACCGCCAGCGTCCGGGCATCCGTACGCGCGCAGAAGTCCGTGACGAGCGCGGACACGGCGGCGCACTTGAGTTCCGTCACCGCCGCGCCATCGAGCAGCGCGAGCAGTTCTCCCGTGCGCGCGGAGAACGCCGCCACCACGCCGTTCATGGTGGGCAGCGGATCCGTGGCGGACCGCTCGAAGAGGGTCGCCACCTTGTTGATGTAGAGGCCCAGGTGCTCCGACACGGCCGGCATCGACACGAACGCGGCGTGCCGGGAAGAGGAGGGGACCGCGACGCGCAGCGGGACCTGCATGCGCTCATGCAGGCCCTCCGTGAGCGCCGCCTCCAGCTCGCGCACGAGCCGGGGCAGGTTCCCGTGCGCGGTGACGACATCGTGGGATAGGAAGGCAGCCATCGCGCGCTCCCCGCCTACAGCGTCGCGAGGACTTCCTTCAGGTGGCCGATGAACGCCTGGACCTTCTCCGTGGGCAGGTCGCCGCGCAGCATGAGCCGGATGCCCGCCTTCCCCACGGGCACGATGGGGAAGAAGACCGCGGAGCAGTAGAAGCCTCGCTTGTAGAGTTCGCGCGAGAGCTTCACGGCCTTGTCCTGCTCGCCCACCTCCACGACCTTGATGTGCAGGCCGTCGCCGCGCTGCTCGGTCTGGATGTGTTCGTCGAACAGGGCGATGTTCCGGCGGAGCTGCTCCTGCCGCTTCGCCAGCTCCGGACTCCGATGCACCTGGATGCTTCCCATGGAGGTGCCGATGGCCGCCGTCCGCAGGCTCTGGGACCAGCCCATGGGGCCCGTCCGGTAGAGGAAGTCGTAGTGCTTGCGGGAGCCGAGCATCGCGATGCCGCCCGTGCTGCCGAACGCCTTGGCGATGGAGGCGATGATCAGCGTGCGGTCGTTCATCTCGCGCAGCCGCGAGCGGATGTAGCCCTCGCCGTTCTTCCCCTGCGTGGAGAGCGAGTGCGAGTCGTCGAGGTAGAGGAAGAGGCCGTACTTCTCCTGGAGCGTGAGCAGCGCCTGGAGGTCCGTCGCGCCGCCGGTGGAGTAGACGCCGTCGCACACGTACGCCACGCGCGGATACTTCCGGCAGACGTCCTCCAGGTAGTTCATGTCGTTGTGCGGGCAGTTCAGCACCCGCGTCTCGTCCGCGACGATGGGCTTCACGAACGCCATGGAGAAGTGCGCGAACTTGTCGAACACCATCACCAGGGGCTCACTGTCCGTCAGGTGCCCCGACCCGAGCACCGGCAGGATGGCCGCCGTGAGCGCGCTGGAGGTGACGGCGGGCAGCACCGGCCCCCCGAAGAGGTCCGCGAGCTGCTCCTCCAGCTGTTCCATCAGGCCCAGCCGGATGCGGAACTCCGCCATCGACAGGCCGGTGATTCCCTCGCGCTTCAGCGCGTCGATGCCGCCCTGGATGACGTCCGGGTGGCTGTTGAGCCCCAGGTAGGAGCAGGAGCACAGGTTGGCGAACTCGTGCCCGGTGTCCACCTCGCGCAGGCGGTTCTGGCCGTCCACCGCCTCCACGCGGATGTTGAGCATGTTCGACTCCCGGGCCACGGCCCAGGCGCTCTCACTCGCGGGGATCATCTTCTGGTTGTTGCGGTGCAGGTGCGGGCCCATCACCGCGTCGTTGGGCGTCGTCACTTCCGCGCTCCCGTCTTGTCGGTCACGAACTGGCCGATGCGCTGGAGCGCCTCGCGGCCGCTGCTGAGGCGGTGGAAGTGCAGGTGCCAGACGTGGACCATGTCGGGCCACTCCTCGAACGTGACGTCCACGCCCTGGGCCTGGGCCTTCTTCGCCATCGCCTGTGAGTCGCTGAAGAGCAGCTCCCGCTCGCCCACCTGGATGAGCAGGGGCGGGAAGCCGGTGAGGTCCGCGTGGATGGGCGAAATCGTGGGCTGCCGCGCGTCCTGCCCGTTGAGGTAGTGCCGGGCGACCTCCTCCACCACCTTGCGCTGGACGAGCGCGTCCGCCTTCTCGCGCGACGTGTAGCTGTCGCCGTGGATGCCCAGGTCGAACCAGGAGGAGATGCACACCAGGGCGCCCGCGAGCGGAAGGCCCTGGGCCCGTGCGTTGACCTGCATGGAGACCACCAGGCCGCCACCCGCGGAGTCTCCGGCGATGGAGATGTGGCCCGGCTTGAACCCACGCTCCAGCAGCCAGCGGTACGCGCTGGTCGCGTCATCCAGCGCGGCCGGGTAGGGGTGCTCCGGTGCCCGGCGGTAGTCGAGCTGGAGCACCCGGCAGCGAGCCTGCCGCGCCATCTCCGCGGCCATGTGCCCATGGCTCACGAGCGAGCCGAAGACGAAGCCGCCGCCGTGCAGGAAGAGCAGGGCGCGGTCCTGATCGCACTCTGGTGGCGTGAGCCACTGGGCACGGATGCCGTTCACGCTGACGGGCTCCACTCCGATGTCCGTGGCGACGGGCAGCCCGAGCGAATCGTAGTGGACCCGTGCCGCTTCATAGCCGTCCGGCCAGGGCCGGGCGTCCAGGTACGCGAGCAGGTCCTTCATCTCCGCCGCGTTGCGCTCCGCGTGCTGTCTCGAGGTCATGCCCGCACCTCGATGACGTTCGGGTACGGGTTGAGTTCGCCGCTGACGAAGCGGGTGATGTTGGCGTCGTCCTTGTGGTTCGTCGCCTTCTCCAGCGACAGGCCGTAGTAGTCGTACCAGCGCCTGAGGTCGTCGGTGCCCGCGACCTGGTACTCGACGTGGCGGATGGGGCGCTTCGCGGCCTTGCTCGCGTCGGTGAGGGACGGCTGGGTGGCCGCGTGGGCGAGCCCGCCCACCACCTCGTTGTGGAGGACGATCATCACGATGTCGTTCTCCAGGTCGAGCTTCAGCGCGAACGAGTAGTCGCGCAGGATCTCGTCGGAGAACTCCGCCTTCACGGCGACGTTGTAGTTGTTGGGGATGTTCTCGATGAGCGAGCGCGGATCCAGGCCCTTGTCCTGGCAGAAGCGGCGCGTGTCGCAGATCATCGGCATGCCGCCGCTGATGTTCTGGTTGGGGCCGTAGAGGTTCGCGATGAACGGCGTCGCCGAGTCGAAGTGGACGCACTTCGTGGTGACGAACTCGCGGCTCTCCGTGTGGTCGCTGTTGGGCGTGAAGTTCCGGTTCTTGTTGAAGCCGTCCACGTCCATCTTCGCCACGCGGTCGTAGGAGATGGGCGTGGGGCTGTAGCGGGTCAGATCGAAGCGCGGCGCGATCGCCCGGAAGACGCCCTCCAGGTAGTCGCGGGCCAGTGCGGCGCCGGACTCGGTGTGGATGTCCAGCCCGCGATCCGCGAGCAGCTTGTTCACGCCGAACACCACCGCGAACCCGTTCTTCTTCTCCACGGCCTCCACCACGGCGTCGAGCAGCGCGCCGGCCGGAGCCGCCGAGCGGCCTTCACCCAGGTCCGCCGGGAAGGTGGAGACATTGATGAACGAATCCTTGAGACGGCTCGGATCGAGTCTTTTCATGGGCTGTCCAGGGGATGAGGGGAATGGGGCGGCAGCCAATGGCTGATCAATGGGCCGCGATGTCTGTCTTGATATACTGATGCGAAATCCTGGCGTCAACTCGTCCTGGAATTTGCCGTTGACGGTGTTTTGAATGGGGCGCGCAGCTTGAGAGTGTATCAGCCGTTGTCGAAGCCCGGAACGACGCTCATGGGAGGCCGATAGCTTCTCTCTGGCGCAACCTCTTGCATGCGTTGGGTAGGGTTTCGCTGGGTCGGAAGGGATGTGTGTGATTCAGCTGGTCGTGGACGCGTCCGGATCATGGTCTTACATTGATTGGCAATGCGGAAAGGAAAACTGGATGGGATCGCGCCGGTGGCGATCTCTGGTTTTGCGTTTGCGTTGCCTGGCGCTCGCACACTCGATGAGCTGGCGGAGGTGCTTCACGGCGGGAAGACGACGTATGGCCAGTGGCCGGAGGAGCGCATTCCCCGGTCCCTGTATCTGGACCCGTCAGCGTCCGTGGGCGCGGCAAGAACCTCCACGCTGCTGGGCGGAGTCGTAGAGGACGCCTCTCCGCGGCGGTGGGTCGTGGAGACGGCGCACCGGGCCCTGGCTTCGGCGGGGCTGGAGCCTGGCTCGTTGGGTGGGCAGCCCGTGCCGGTGTTCCTCGCGCATTCACGCGGTGGTGGCCACGGCCTCTACGACGCCGCGGTGCTGGCCGTGGCGGGCCAGCTCCAGCCGTATCTCGTGCACGGCGCGCATCCGAACGAGTTCTCCCATCAGGAGCTGATGGACCTCACCTGGAAGGTGCGCCAGTCGCTCCGGGACTCGTTCGGGCCAGCCTTCGTGGAGGACCCGAGGGAGCGCGCCACGCATCGGCTCGCGAGCGCCATCGCGGAGGCGCTGGGCACCACGGAGAAGGCGCTGCTCGTGGATGGAAACTGCACCGGCGGTCTGGCCGCGATCGAACTGGCGGCGCGGGAGCTCGCGATGGGAGCGCCGTGGGCCATCGCGGGTGCGCTGTCCTACGTCGACACGGTGAACCAGGTCCTCTATTCGAACTCACGCCTCCTGTCGTCCGAGGGCTGCTTCCCGTTCGCCCAGAAGGGGAACGGCACGGTCATCTCCGACGGCGTGGTGCTGCTGGTGCTCACGAGCCTGGAACGGGCGACGCAGGAACGGCTCCCCATCCACGGTGTGATCCGCGGCGTCGGTGGGGCGAACGACGGCGCTGCCGAGGCGTACATGCTGGTGCCGAATCCGCGCGGCCATGGGCTGGCGGTGGAGCGTGCGCTCGACCAGTCAGGCGTGGAGCCTCGGGAGTTGGGGGTGATCCTCGCGCACGGCACGGGGACGCGGGCCGGTGACGCCGTGGAGGCGAAGGTCTTTGATCGTGCACTGAAGGCGCACGGGGAGGCGGCTCAACCCGCGTCTCCGGTGCCCGTGATGTCGATCAAGGGGAACCTGGGACATGCGAAGGAGGCTTCGGGGCTGGCGAACCTGATCGCGCTGCTCGCCCTGTTCGAGTCCGGCGCCATTCCGGGCCCGGTGCATGGGGACAAGCCCCGGAGCCTGCTCGAAGCGGGAGGGCTCATCGAGGTCGAGAAGACCGCCCGGTCGTGGCCAGCGGGCGAGCAGCCGCGCATCGGAGGCGTCAGCGCCATCGCGAGCGGAGGCCAGAACTACCACGCGGTGGTGGAGGACCGGCCTTCCCCTGCGCGAGCCCAGGCGTTGCTGCGAGGTACGCGGAGGCGCCTCGCGAGGAGCGACGAGCCCATCGCCATCGTCGGGATGGCTGGTGCGTTCGCGGATGCTCCCGACCTCGCCACGCTGTGGACGAACCTGCTCCATGGACGCCGGGCCTTCCGGAGGCTGCCGTTCGGGCTCGGGGCTCCACTGGACCTGGACGCATCCCGCTTCACGGGCAACGCCAGCCAGTACGACGAACGGCCGGCCGACATCCTCCGGCATGATCCGCTCCACTACCTGCTGGTGGACCTGGCGCGAAGCGCGGCGGCGAAGGTCTCCATCGAACGGGGAAGCAACATCCCGGTGGTCGTCTCCGCGGAGCACTGCAGCGAGTACGGACTGCTTCAGGTCGCCGCTGCACGTCTGCCGGAGTTGGAGGAGCACCTCCAGCGCGTGTTGCGCGAGACGGGGAAGGACCCCAAGGGCGTGGCCCGGACCGTGCGCGCGGCGATGAAGCGCCTGTCGATCGACCTGCCGGAACTGTGGGCAGGCAGCCTGTTCAACCTGTCTCCCAGCTTCATGGCGGCGAGGATTGCCCGAGCGTTCGACCTGACCGGACCGACCTGCGCCATCGAAGCCGGAGGCGCGGCGGCGTCCATGGGTGGCCTGGAGGTCGCATGCGGCCGGTTGTCGTCGCGTGATGCGGACGCGGTGTTCTGGGCGACCGCGGACATGCGGCTCGGAGTCACGCGCATGGCCGACGAAGGCGCGATGGGGCTTCTGTCCCAACGGGACACACCGACCGTGTTCGATGCGGCCTCCGACGGGTATCTGCCTGGAGAAGGCGCCACGGTGTGCCTGCTGCGGCGCTTGTCGGACGCGCGGGAGCGGGGGGAGCCGGTGCTCGGGATCATCCGTGCGGTGGGGAGCGCGTTCGGAACGCCCGAGGACCACGGGCTCGTCTCCGAGCCCGCGATGAGTCTGGCCATCCGGCGCGCCTGGTCACGGTGTGATGTGTCGGCGGACGCACTCGCGTTCGTGGAGTGCTTCGGCAGTGGGCATCCCGCCAGCGACCGCGCGGAGCTTGCGGCCCTGGGACGGACGCTCGGTACCGCGCGAGCCAGGCCGCTGCCCCTGGGAGCAGTCACGCCGAACATCGGTCACACCGGTGCGGCCGCCGGAGCCGCGAGCTTGATGAAGGCGCTGTTCACGTTGGGCGCGAAGCGGATGCCGGCGACCCTGGGAGTGACGACCCCGATCGTTGGCGCGGCCGACAACCTCCGCGTCCTCACGGAGCCGCGAGAGCTGAAGGAGGCGCGCTTCGCGGGCGTCAACGCGGCGGGAAGCGGAGGCACCCACTACCACGTCGTGCTCGAAGCCGGGCCCGACCTTCAGGCGCCGGGAACATGAGCCTCCACGCGAACGAGGAGCAAAGCACCTCATGCATCAAGGCTTGGGAGGCGGCGTGGTTCCATCTGGAGACAGTGCTTCCCGCGCAGGGCACGACACTGTTCAGGAGGAACTGGCCGTGAACAGGCCGCCCCTTGAGGCTCGGGAGGATGTCCTGGTGCGGCTGGCCATGGAACTCCATGCACGGATCCCGATGACGAAGTTCCTCGGGATCCACTTCGAGGCGTTCGAGCCCGGACGCATCGTGCTCGCTGCGCCGCTGGGGCCTTCGCTCAACCACCGGGGGACGGCCTTCGGTCCAGGGGTGTTCACCGCCGCGGGGCTTGCGCCCTGGTTGTTGCTCGTTCGAGCCGCGTGGGCGGAGCGGCTCGCCGTGCAGATCCTCCTTCGCCGCTGTGAGGTCGCCATCCACCGGCCCATCACGTGCGACTACCGGGCCCGCTGTGACACGTTGCCCGGGCTGGAGGCCGACACGCTTCGTCAGGGCGGCAAGGTGCGGCTCACGGCGACGTCGCAGGTCTTCATCGACGAGGGCGAACCCGCCGCGACCTACACGGCGCACTTCACGTTGCTGGGCCAGCCTGCTTCCTCCGGCGCGGGGGAGGGGGACCTGGCGTTGCCCTTTCCGGAGGCGTGGCGGACGTGATCTACCGCAAGCTGGGCGGCATCGACGTGTCGGTCTTCGCGCTGGGGGCGGCCAACTTCGGGGGCATCGGAAGCTCCCGGAAGCTGCTGGGGCAGGGGGAGACCGAAGCCGAAGCGCATGCGCTCCTGGATCGCGCGGTGGCGCTGGGGATCAACCTCATCGACACGGCGAGCACCTACGCGGACGGAGCCAGTGAGGCCATCATCGGCGCGTGGCTGGCGTCGCGCGGCGCCTCGATGCGGGACCGGGTGCTCATCTCGTCCAAGGTGGGCCTTCGCGGCGGGCTCGGGCGGAAGCACGTGTTCGCGGAGGTGGACCGGTCGCTCGCGCGGCTCCGCGTCGACACGCTCGACTTCTATCTGGCGCATGTTCCGGATCCGGCCACGCCGTGGGACGACGTCCTGGACACCTTCCAGTCCCTCGTGAGGGCGGGCAAGGTCCGACGCTTCGGCTTGTCGAACGTGACCGCCAGCGACCTCTGGCGCTGTGCTGCTCCGCGCTCGGGCGGCCCGGTGGGATTCGGCTGGGTCCAGAACCGCTTCAACCTGCTTGAACAGGATGACGCACAGAACGGCGTACTGGAGTCCTGCGCGAAGCTGGGGCTCCAGTACACGCCCTTTTCGCCGCTGGCGGGCGGCCTTCTGAGCGGCAGGTACTCCATCGCGGGTGACATTCCGGAAGGCACTCGTATCGGTCAGCGCAGGGACCTCTACTCGAAGGCCTGGACTCCGGAGAACGCGGCTCGCGTCGAACAGCTCAAGGCGAAGGCCGCGGCCCACGCGCTGTCACCGTCGGGCCTGGCCACTTGGTGGCTGGTGCACTGTCCCTTCGTGACGTCGATCCTCGTCGGCGCGCGCAGCCCGAAGCAGCTCGAGCAGTTGGTGACCGAAGCGTCGGACCTGCCCGCGAACGACGACCTCTGGCGAAGCCTCTCGGCCCCTTCCATCCAGGAGTGATGACATGCGCGCAATCGTCTGCGGGACGTGGGGCGGGCCCGAGCAGCTCACCCTCGCGGAGGTCCCCGCGCCTGTTCCGAAGCCCGACGAAGTGATGATCGACGTGCACGCCTGCAGCGTGAACTTCGCCGACCTCCTCATGATTGGAGGGACCTATCAGACCCGGCCCGCGCTGCCCTTCGTCCCAGGCCTGGAGGCAGCGGGCACCATCGCCAGCGCCCCCGAAGGCTCGGGCTTTCAACCCGGAGACCGCGTCGTGGCCATCCTGTGGCACGGGGGCTATTCCGAGCAGGCAGTGGCCTCCGTGAAGGAGACCTTCCTGCTGCCGGCGGGCGTCTCCTTCGACGTCGCCGCCGCGCTGACCAGCGCCTACGTGAGCACCGCCCTGGCGCTGATCCGCGTCGCCCACCTGAAGCCGTCGGAGGTGCTCCTCGTGCTGGGCGCCAGTGGGGGCGTGGGGCTCGCGGCCGTGCAGTTGGGCAAGGCGCTGGGGGCCATCGTCATCGCGGTCGCGAGCACTCCGGACAAGCTCGCCATCGCTCGTGAAGCGGGCGCGGACCACGTCATCAGTCACGCTGACGGAGATTGGAAGGAGCAGGTCCTCTCCGCCGCGGGGGCCTCCGGTGTGAGCGTCTGCTTCGATCCGGTCGGTGGTCCGCTCTTCGACCCGGCGCTCTCGACGCTGGGGTGGGGAGGCCGCTACGTGCTCGTGGGCTTCGCCGCGGGACAGGCCCCGAGCATCCCCGCGCACAGGTTGCTCGTGAAACACCGCGCGGTGCTGGGGTCGTCGCTGCGCTACTTCCGCTACCACGACCCGGCGGCGCTCCGCGAAACCATGGAGCAGCTCTTCGCCTGGTACGCGCAGGGCCGCATCCTCCCGCGCATCACCCTCCGGCTGCCCCTGGATCGGACCGCCGACGGCTTGCTCACCCTCGCGGAGCGACGCGCCATCGGCAAGGTCGTGGTCCACGTCCGTGAAGGCCGGGACGCTCCGCCCGGCGCTATGTGAACGAGCGGGGCAGCCCGAGGACGTGCTGGCTGATGTATGACAGGGCCATGTTCCGGCTCACTGGGGCGTTGATGAACAGGCGCACCTCGCGGAACTTGCGCTCCACGTCGTACTCCTCGGCGAAGCCGTAGCCGCCGTAGGTGTCCATGCAGGCGTTGGCGGCCTCCCAGGCGGCTTCGGCGGCCAGGTACTTCGCCATGTTCGCTTCGGCCCCGCAGGGCTGGTGCCCGTCGAAGAGCGTCGCGGCCTGCTCCGTCAGCAGGTTCGCGGCCGTGAGCGCCGTGTGCGCCTTCGCGATGGGGAACTGCACGCCCTGATTGGCTCCGATGGGCTTGCCGAACACGGAGCGCTCCTGCGCATAGGTGACGGCCTTCTCGATGAACCAGCGGCCATCCCCGATGGCCTCCGAGGCTACGAGCACGCGCTCCGCGTTCATGCCATCCAGGATGTACGAGAAGCCCTTGCCCTCTTCGCCGATCAATCCCTCGACGGGCACTTCGACGTTCTCGAAGAACAGCGCGTTCGTCGCATGGTTGAGCATGGTCCGGATGGGCCGGACCTCCATCCCCTGCGTCTTCCGCAGGTCGAGCAGGAATACGCTCATCCCGTCCGTCTTCTTGCGTACCTCCGCGCGGGGCGTCGTCCGCGCGAGCAGCAACATCAGGTCGGACTGGAGCACGCGCGAGATGAAGATCTTCTGCCCGTTCACGACGTAGCGGTCGCCGCGCCGGACCGCCGTCGTCTCGATGGCGGTGGTGTCCGAGCCCGAGTTCGGCTCCGTCACCGCGAACGCCTGGAGCCGCAGACGGCCCGCGGCGAGCTCCGGGAGGTATCGCTGCTTCTGCTCCGCGGAGCCGTGCCGCAAGAGCACGTTCATCACGTACATCTGCGCATGACACGCGGACGCATTTCCACCGAAGTGGTTGATCTCCCCCAGCACGACCGCCGCTTCGCGCAGGCCCAGCCCCGCGCCGCCGTACTCCGCGGGGATGAGCGCGGCCAGCAGCCCGGCCTCCGTGAGGGCCTTGACGAAGTCGTGAGGGTATTCACGCTCCGCGTCGAGGGTGCGCCAGTACTTCGGAGGGAAGCGGTTGCACAGGGCGCGCACGGACGCGCGGATCGCGTCCCGGGTCTCGGTGGAGTCCATGCGCGCAGGATGTCCGTCCCCCCTTGCTGACTCCAGGACAGCACGGGTCCGGGACAGCGCACCGCGTGAGTCCACCCCCGGGGTCCGTTGGAGTAGACTCCCCGGCTCCATGGAGCGGACCGGCGCGGCGGCGATCATCATTGGCAACGAGGTCCTCACCGCGAAGGTGAAGGACGAAAATGGCCCCCACCTCATCCAGCGGCTGCGGGAGTTGGGCATCCCGCTCGTCTCGGTGGAGACCATCCTGGACGACGTGGACGCCATCGTGGACGCGGTGTCCCGCGCCCGGCGCAAGGCCCGCTACGTCTTCACCAGCGGCGGCATTGGCCCCACCCATGACGACGTCACCGTGCGCGCGGTGGCGCTCGCGCTGGGCCGGCCCGTGGTGCGCCTGCCGGAGATGGTGTCGGCCATCCAGGCCCGCGCGGGCACGTCGCCCGTGACGCCGGAGTCGCTGCGCCTGGCGGATGCTCCCGAGGGCGCGGTGCTCCTGGCCCAGCCGGGCATGTGGTTCCCGGTGCTGACAGTGGGGGACATGTTCCTGCTGCCCGGGGTGCCACAGCTCTTCCGGCTGCAGCTGGAGACGGTGCTCTCACGGCTCAGCGGCACGCCGGTGCACCTGGTCAACCTGTATTTCAACCTGGGCGAGAGCGCCCTGGCCGCCGTGCTGGACCGCGTGGCGCTGGACATGCCCCACGTGGCCATCGGCTCCTATCCCGTCTTCGACGCGGCCATGGACTACCGCGTGAAGGTGACGGTGGAGGCCCCGGAGCGGGCCCACGTGGACGACGCCGTGGGCCGGCTGCTCGCGGGGTTCCCGGCGGACTCGCTGGTCCGCCGGGAGTAGCGCGATTACAGCGACAGGCCGATGCGCTGACGCAGGCGGAAGAAGTCGTCCGTCAGCAGCCACGACAGCAGGGCCTTCAGGTCCGCGCGCTCGCGCACCGCCTTGAGGATGTCGTCGGTGGTGCTGTCCTGGCGGTTGGCCACCACGTTCGGATCCTCGCGCAGCACCATGGTGAGGCCCACGGACGGGTCGCCGCAGACGAGCAGGCCCGCGCGGTCCGCGGAGAAGCCGAGCGCGTCCACCACCGTCGCGACGTCGATCTTCGACTGCTCGGACAGCGTCTGCGCGGGGCCTTCCGAGGCCTTCATCGCCTTGCGGTTGAAGGCCTTCTTGAGCTGCTTCGTCATCTCGTCGTTGCGCCGGCCCAGGCCGTTGAACTGCTGCGCGTGGACGCGGATGGCGTTGCCGAACAGGTCCACCGTCTCGCCCTGGGACAGCTTGGAGAGGACGGCCGTCTTGTTGAGCAGGCCCAGCACCGCCTTGCCGATGAGGAACTTCTGCTCACGGGCGTTGAAGCGGCGCACCACGTCCTGGCCCACGCACAGGGACAGGGGCTCCGTCGTCTCCGGCTGCAGCATGCCGCGCCGGGCGAGGTAGACCTCGAACTCCTCCACGCCGAAGGTCTGCGCCACCGCCCGCACGGCCTTGAACACGGCCGAGTCCGGCTTGAGCTTGTCCTGCTTCGGGTTGACGCCGAGCATCTCGAACTGCGGCGGGTACACCTTGCCCAGGTGCTCACCCATGGCGCGCAGCAGGTCCGTCAGCGGGCCGCGCGCGGCCGGGTGCATGAGGACGGTGTCCACGTCCGCGGCGGGCAGCGCTTCACGCGGCTCCTGCGGCTGCCGGGCGCGGGCCTCCGAGTAGAAGGCCTGCTCCACCTCGTTGGTGGCGCGCATGAAGGTCAGCACCGCGGCGACGGCGAACGTCTTGTCCTGCTGCTTCTGGGCATCCCACAGCTTGAACAGCGCATGCAGGCTGTCCACGCGAGCGGGGTCCTGCCGCAGGATCTGACGGTGCTCTTCGATGGCGAGCGGGAAGCTGGCCATGTCGCGGCCATACAGATCCGCCAGCGCGGCGCGCGCCTGGAGGTTCTGCGGATCCTGCTCCACGAGCTGCCGGTAGATGACGGTGGCGCGAGCCGGCTCGGTCAGCGGGCCCGCGTAGAAGCTCGCCACGCGCATGCGCAGGGACGCCGCGCGCTTGACGTCCGTGGACACGGTGGCCGCGGCCTGGGCCTCCAGCATCTGCGCCAGCTCCGGCAGGTTGCGCTGGCGCTCGTAGAGGGCCACCAGCCGGTCCACCAGCGCGGGCTCGCCCGGCGTCAGCTCCAGCGCCTTCTTGTAGAGCGCCGTGGCGGAGGCGACGTCGCCCAGGCCCTCTTCGTGGATGCGCGCCAGCTCCACGGTGAAGCGCGCGCGGGCGTCGTTGGGCAGGTCCTGATCCAACAGCCGCCGCAGGCAGTCCACCGCGCCGCCGAAGTTGCGGCCCTGTGCGTACACCGTGGCCAGCCGCTCCAGCGCCTCCGGGTGGCGGGGCAGGGTGGCCAGCGCCGTCTGGAGGTGCGCCGCCGCGCGGCCCGGGTCGTTGAGGTGCTGCTGGTAGAGCGCGCCCAGCGTCAGGTGGTGCTGCGCGAGCACCCGAGGGTCGCCGCCTTGCTGCACGCGCTGGCCGAGCATCTGCGCGGCCTCCGCGTACTGCTGCGCCTCCAGCAGGAGCAAGCCGCGAGTCTCCAGTGCGTCGGGGAAGCCGGGCTTGGCCGCCAGGGCCTTCTCCAGCACCTCGAGCGCACGGGCCCGGTCACCCAGGGCCACGTTGTGCAGCCGGGCCGCGGTGACGTACGCCGCCGCGGCGGCCTCCACGTCGCGCTGCGCGAGCCGGGCCTCCGCGCGCCGCTCGTGCAGGGCCGCGAGGTCGGAGGAACCGCCGCGCTGCGCGAGCAGCTCCTCCAGGCCGGTGGCCGCGCCCGGGTGCAGCGGGTCGCGCTCCAGCGCCAGGCGGTAGAGGGCCGAGGCGCCGTCCGGATCATTGAGCTTCTGGGCCGCGAGCTTCGCGGCGGCGACGAAGCCCTCGATGGCGCTCTTGGTGTCGCGGCTCGCGCGGGCCTCGGTCTCCATCATGGTGCGCGCGGTGGCGAAGTCGCCCCGGCGCAGGGCCACGCGGCGGGCGCCCTGGAGCGCGGGGAGGCACTGCGCCTGGAGCTCCAGCGCCTGCAGGTACAGCGCGGCGGCCTGCTCCTGGTCGGGGTTCTTCTCCGCCAGCTCGGCGGCGCGCAGGAGCAGCTCCAGCGCCTCCGTGGCGTCGGTGGTGACGGCCAGCCGCATGCCGTACATGCGCGACAGGCCGGCGGTGTCACCGCTCTGGCGCAGCACGCGCTCCAGGCCGAAGGCGAGGCGCGCGTCGGTGGGGTCGGCGTCGAAGGCGCGCTGGTAGACCTCCAGGGTGCGCTCGGAGGGCGGGCCCTTCTCTTGATCCGCGGCGGCCAGGATGCGCAGGGCGCTGGACAGGCGCGTGTCGGTGACGCGCTCGGCGATGCGGGCGCGCAGCTCCGCGCGGCGGACGCGGTCCGACACGCGGATGCGCTCCAGCAGCATGAGGGCGGTGAGGTTGCCGGCCTCCAGGCCCAGCACGGACTCGCAGCACTGCGCGGCGCGGGACGGCTCCTGGAAGCGGTCCAGGTACAGCCGCGCGAGCTTGAGGTACGCCGTCACCTTGGCCGAGGGCGTCTGGCCTACCTGCGTCTCGCGGTCGAGGATGGACACCAGCTCCTTCACGTTGTCCTGCGCGACGTACAGGCGCTCCAGCGCGCGCAGCGTGGCGGCGTGGCCCGGCGTGAGGCGAAGGACTTCCTGGTAGCCCTCGATGGCCAGCTCCGGGCGGCCCAGCTGGTCCTCCCAGATGGCGGCGGCCTGATAGAGCGCGTTGGCGCGCTCCAGCGGATCCGTGCGGTTGGCGGCGTCCGCTCGCAGCACCTCCACCAGGCTCTCCCACGCCTCGTGGGCGCGGTGGATGCGGGCGAGCGCGCGCAGCGCCGGGAAGTAGCTGGGCGCCAGCATCAGCGCCTCCTGGTACGACGCCAGCGCCTCGTTCTCCTGCTTGAGGCGATGCTCGTACAGCTCGCCGATCTTGTAGATGAGCGCGGCGGCCGCGTCGGTGGACGGAGAGATCTCCGACTCCGCGCGGTACATGTCGATGAGCTTCTCCCACCGGGTGTCCTGCGCGTACAGCCGGCCCAGGGCCTTGAGCGCGGGCAGGTACGAGGGCGACAGCGCGAGCACGCGCTCATACGCGGTGATGGCGCCCACGCGGTCCTTCAGGTGCTCGTCGAGGATCTCCGCGTTGCGGTGGAGCAGCGACAGGACCTGCTTGGTGTCCCCGGCGAACGACGCCTCCAGGTCGTTGGTCTCCAGCAGCTCACGGAAGCGTCCGGCGCGCTCGTAGAGGCGGGCCAGGTTGCGCAGCGTGGGCAGGTGATCCGACGCCAGGTCGAGGATGCGCTTCATGCACTCGATGGCGTGGTCCAGGTCCCCGAGGCGGTCCTCGTAGATGACCGCCATCTTGTTGAGCGTGGTGATGACCTGATCACGGTCGGACGTCTGGAGCAGGTCCTGCTCGAACATCGACACCAGCTCCGCGAAGCGGCCCTGGCGCTCGTAGAGACGGGTGAGGGCCTTCTGCGCGGGGAGGTAGCCCGGCTGGAGCTGGAGGCACGCGTTGTAGCGCGCGATGGCGTCCTCCTGGCGGCTCAGGCGCTCCTCCAAAATCTCGGCCGCCTTGTACATGCGCGCGGCCTTGCCCTTGGCGTCCTCGGCGGCGGTGACCTCCGCGTCGAAGACGGCGACGAGGCCTTCCCAGTTCTTCATCCGGTACGACAGCTTGCCCAGGCCCGCGAGCGCGGCGGCGTGGCTGGGGATGCGGGCGAGGATGGCCTGGTAGCGGGCGGCGGCCTCCTGGTCGCGCTTGAGGTCGTCCTCGTACAGCGCGGCGAGGCGCAGGTTGATGGCGACGAGCTCGCTCTCGTCGTTGATGGAGCCCACCCACGCGAGCAGCACGTCGGCCAGCTCCTCGAAGCGGCCTTGGGTCTCGTAGATGCCAGCGAGCGCGTTCAATACGAGCGGCTCATGAGGGCTCACGCGGCGCGCGGCGAGCAGCGCGGACAGCGCGTCGTCCTTGCGGCCCAGGCGGTCATGCACCTTGGCGATGTGGAGGTACGCGGGAGCGCCCTGGGAGCCCTGGCCCTCGGCCTCGGAGAGGAGGGCGGAGAGGAGCTCGTCGGTGCGGCCCTCGCGCTCGGCGACGCGCTTCACGGCGGCCTGGAGCAGCGGGTCGGAGCGGTCGAGCGCGAAGGCCTCGCGGAACGCAGCGGCTGCGGCGTCCTTCTGCTTGAGGCGCTCCTCCAGGAGCATGCCCGCGGAGGTGAGGTAGTGGGCGCGCAGGGACGGCGGGACGACGGCGGTGGCGAGCAGCCGGTAGATCTCCACCAGCGCGCCCGCGTCGTTGCGCGAGGCGTAGACGGACTCCAGCTGGGTGAGGAGGGTGACGTCGGTGGGCTTGCGGTCCAGGGCCTGGCGCAGGGCATCCGCGGCGTCGTTGTCGCGGGACAGGCGCTCCTCGAGGATCTGCCCCTTCTCGAAGAGGAGGGCCGCCTGCTGACGAGGGTCCTCGGCGGCGATGAGCTCCGCGTCGATGAGCTGCACGACCATCTGCCAGTTGCCGACGTCGGCGAAGAGGCGGCGAGCGGCGCGGATGTTGGCGAGGAACCGGGGCGCCAGCTTGTACGCGTTCTGGAACGCGACGGCGGCGTTGCGAGGGTTCTTGAGCGGCTCTTCCCAGAGCAGGCCGACCTCATGGAAGAGGAGCGCGGCGGTCTGCGGCTCGGTGGTGGCGAGCGCCTTGGCCTCGCGTTCCATGGACGCGATGCGCTCGCGAGCATCGTCCTCGGCGCTGGCCTGGGGAACGGGAGCGGGGAGGGTGCTCACGTTCTGGGCGAGTGTCTGGGCCGCGCCAGCCTCGGGGGCCCCGGGGGGAGGCACCGATGCGGAGGACGAAGGCCGCGTGACGTCATTGCTCTCGCTCATGGAAGCCGGCTCCAGGCACTTTGGAAATGAGAGGGGGAGACTGAACGGGAGTTCGTACCACGCGCTCGGCTGGCCCCTCAACTTCCCGTCTTTCCTGGCGATTTGAGTGCTGGGGAGGCAAGCGGACGGGCGGTGGGAGGGTGCTGGGGACACGTCACGCACCGCGCGCGGAACGATACGCCCATGTCACCGTTATCCATGGGTTGCCTGGTATTCTTTGCCAGCTTACAAAGCAGGCCTACAACCAGGAGCGACATCCGTGGCCGACCTTCAGCCGTTCCGTGGGGTCCGTCCCGCCGAGGCGCTGGGACAGACGCTGTGCACGCCCCCCTACGACGTGGTGAGCACCGCGGAAGCGCGCGCCTACGCCGACGGCAACCCGCGCAGCTTCTTCCATGTCTCGCGGCCGGAGATTGGTTTGCCGCCGGGCACGGACGAGCACTCCGAGCCCGTGTATGCGCAGGGCCGCCGCAACCTGGAGCGCTTCTTCGCCGAGGGCTGGCTGCGACAGGACGACGAGGCGTGCTTCTACCTGTACCGGCAGCGCATGGGCGCGCACGTGCAGACGGGCGTCGTCGCCCTGGCCAGGGTCGACGAGTACGACCAGGGCCTCATCCGGAAGCATGAGCTCACGCGCCCGGACAAGGAGGACGATCGCACCCGGCACATCGACACGCTCGGGGGCAATGACGAACCCGTCTTCCTCACGTATCGGGCGGTGCCGTCCATTGGCGCGCTGATGGAGGAGGGGATGCGCTCCAGTCCCCAGTATGACTTCACCACCGAGGATGGCATTGGCCACACCTTCTGGAGGGTGAACGGGAGCCTCAACACGCGGCTCACGGCGGCGTTCCACGAAGTGCCCATGCTCTACATCGCGGATGGACATCACCGTTCGGCGGCGGCCTCGCGGGTCCATTCGTTGCGCAGCCAGCGCGGTGAGAGCGGCGGACACAGCCGCTTCCTGGCGGTGGTCTTCCCTCACGACCAGATGCGCATCCTCGCCTACAACCGCGTGGTGAAGGATTTGAACGGGCTGTCGCCGGAGGCCTTCCTGGCGCGGCTGGGCGAGCGGTTCGAGGTGACGCGCGGGCAATCGAAGACTCAGGACCGGGCGCACCAGTTCGGCATGTATCTGGAGGGAGCCTGGTATCAGCTCACCGCCAGGCCGGGCTCGTTTGGCGCCACGCCGACGGAGGAGCTGGACGTGAGCATCCTCCAGAACAACGTGCTGGGGGCGCTCCTGGGCATCCGTGATCCGCGCAAGGACGAGCGCATCCAGTTCGTGGGCGGCATCCGGGGTACGGAGGAGCTGGAGCGCCTGGTGGACTCGGGCGCGTGGCGCGTGGCCTTTTCGCTTCCTCCGACGAGCCTGGAGCAGCTCATGACCATCGCGGACGCGGGCGAGATCATGCCGCCCAAGTCCACCTGGTTCGAGCCGAAGCTGCGCAGCGGCCTTGTGCTGCACCTGTTCTGAACCCATGGGGCTCGAACATCTGGTCCGCGCGACCTGCGTGCGCTGCGGCAGCCACTACGGCACGCAAGGGGTCTACACGTGCCCTGGCTGCGGCATCGAGGGCATCCTCGACCTCGAGTATGACTATGACGCCGTGGCGCGGACGCTGACCCGCGAGGCGCTGCGATCCCGCGTAGGGAGCCTGTGGCGCTACCTGGAGTTGCTCCCGGTGGACAGCACCCGGGAGCTGCCGCATCCCCACGTCGGCATGACGCCCATCTACGACGTGCCACGGCTGGCGTCCGCGGTGGGCGTGAGGGCGCTGAAGGTGAAGGACGACGGCCGCAATCCCACGGCTTCCTTCAAGGACCGCGCGAGCGCTGTCGGTGTCCTCAAGGCCCGGGAGCAGGGGAGCGACGTCATCGCCTGTGCCTCGGCCGGCAACGCGGCCGCTTCGCTCGCGGGGTTCTCCGCGGCCGTGGGCTTGAAGAGCGTCATCTTCGTCCCGGAGCGCACGCCCGAGCCCAAGGTGGCGCAGGTCCTCATCTTCGGGGGCACCGTCCTGCGCGTGAAGGGCTCGTATGACGACGCCTACGCGGTCTGCCAGGACGCCTGTGCGCGCTTCGGTTGGTACAACCGCAACTGCGCGGTCAATCCCTATCTCATCGAGGGCAAGAAGACGGTGGGCCTGGAGATGGCGGAGCAGCTTGGAGAGGAATTGCCAGACTGGGTGGTCTTCTCCGTGGGCGATGGCTGCACCCTGGCCGGGGCCTGGAAGGGGCTGTGGGAGATGCACCGGCTGGGCTTCCTCTCCCGGCTGCCGCGCATGCTCGGCGTTCAGGCGCAGGGGAGCGCGCCCCTGGTGGACGAATACGTCCGGCGAGAGGGCTCCATCCGTCCGGTGGAAGCCCGGACGCTCGCGGACTCCATCGCGGTGGGACAGCCGCGCAACTGGCGCAAGGCCTTGCGTGCCATCCACGAATCGCGGGGCGCCATGCTCGCGGTGGACGACGCGAGCATCCTGGAGGCGATGCGGAGGACGGCCCGGCTCGCGGCGGTCTTCGCCGAGCCCGCGGGGGCTTGCGCCGTCGCGGGGCTGACCCGCGCGGTGGAGCAGGGAATCGTGGGGCGCGACGAGTCCGCGCTGGTGGTCATCACGGGCAACGGGCTCAAGGACGTCCGGAGCGCGACCGAGGCCTCCGCGCAGCCCATCGACCTGCCCGCGGACATGGCGGGCCTGGAGCAGGTGCTCCGGGCGCGCCAGTTGATTTGATTTGCCGCGGGCTCAGGCCCGCTTGCCGGACGGGGGATTGCGCACGAGGTCGAACTCCTCGCCGAAGTACTCCTCCCACTTCCGTGAGTTCTGCTCGCTCCGGGTGATGTAGGGCGACAGGCTGATGAGCTTCACCACCGTGCGGTTGAGCCCGGACAGCACTGGCGGCAGCGGCCTCAGGAAGTCCACGAAGAGCACCACTCGGTCCCCGTCGTTCTCCTTGCGCACCTCGTGTTCGTGGGTGTCGTCGAAGATGAGGCTTTGCCCCTCGCGCCAGGAGGCCGTCTTGTCGCCCACGCGGATGTGACATGCGTCCGCGGGCTCGGGGACCAGCAGGCCCAGGTGGTAGCGCAGCACGCCCTTGTAGTGTCCGGAGTGCGGGGGGATGTGCTTGCGGCCCCGGAGGATGGAGAACATGGCGCTCGTCATGCCCGGGATGCTCTCCAAGAGACGCGTCGTTTCCGGACACCGGCGGCAGTTGTCCTCGAACTTCACCCCGTAGCCGTAGAAGACGAACGTCTTCCACCTGTCATCCGTGGTCAGCTCGCGCTGCTCGGGCATCAGGTCCTGGAAGTTGGGGATGATCTCCACCCCCCGCATCACCGCGTCCAATTCCTGTCGGATGACCTTCCAGTTGCGCTCCATGCGGCTGGTGAAGGGGAACGCCGCGGGGTCGAAGAAGGTGTTGTTTGCGTCCGGCCGCTGGTGGATGGCCTGGGTGACCTGTTTGGCAGTGAAGAGGGCCCCTTGCGTGAGGGCCGTGCCGGCCAGCTCCATCGCCTGTTGTTTCAGCGCCTGACGCAGACCCGGGGGGCGCGGGGGGGGATTGTTCCCGGAGCTGGAGGGGCTTTGGGTGTCTTCCATGTCTGGCTTTCTGGAGAGGGATTGAAGGGTTGGAAGGGAACGGGTGGAGAAGGGCTCACGCCCGGACCATGTGCTGCTCGAGGGACTCGGCCAGCGCCTGGTCCTGTTCGGCGGCCTGGAAGCAGTCCTGCATCCGCTCCAGGGCGCCGCGGTACGAGGGCCCGCTGATGATCTCCTCCAACTGCTGGACGAGGAGGTCCGGCGTCAGCGTGTCGATGCGGGTGCGCACGCCCAGCCCGTGGTGCGCGACCCGCGCCGCCATGCCGGGTTGATCCCACT
This sequence comes from Corallococcus sp. CA041A, assembly GCF_003612075.1. NCBI lineage: Bacteria > Pseudomonadati > Myxococcota > Myxococcia > Myxococcales > Myxococcaceae > Corallococcus > Corallococcus sp. CA041A. Next base: position 56,851 of record NZ_RAWF01000001.1, on the reverse strand, counting down.
GGACCGGCAACACGACCATGGGCACGCCGAAGTAGATGCACTCCTTGATGCTGTTGAAGCCGCCGTGGGTCACCATCGCGGTCGCGCGCCGCAGCATCCGCAGCTGGGGCACGTGCTTCACGGACACGAGGTTGTCCGGCGTTCCTCCTGGGACCTCCTCCGTCCACTGGTTGGTGGCGACCACGAACTGCCAGCCCGGGCGCTGGCGGGCCGCCTGGGCGACGGACTGGTGGAAGCGGCGGGCCTGATCCGCCTGGTTGACCATCGTCCCCAGCGAACACACCACCAGCGGACGCTCCTCATCGAGCCGCTCCCAGGGGAAGTCCGGCTCCTGCCGCTCCAGGTCGATGCAGGGCCCCGTGAAGTGGAGGCCGGCGGAGGGCTTCGCGCCGCGGAACTCCACGAACTCCCGCGGGCAGGGCACGAGCAGGGGCTCGTGCGCGCCGGTGACGCGGCCGCCGAAGTCCAGGCTCGACACCGGGTAGCCATGCTTGCGCGCCAGCGCGCGCCGGAACTTCATCGAGTCCGGCTCAATGCCCACCCAACTGCCCAGCGAGCCCAGCTTCGTGTCGATCAGGATGCGTCCCCAGTCCACGGTGTTCCGGACGAGCGTGGGGAGCCGCTCGTCGGGGATGAGCCCCGAGCTGGTCGGTGGCGTCCGGGGCTCCCAGCGCAGGGGGATGCTCGTGCTCAGCGCCACGGTCGGCACCCGGTGGCCGTGGAGGACGAGGGCCTGCTCCGGCTGCAGGATGTCGATGACGCCCAGGTCCGGGCGCGTCCGCTCGACGATCGCGTCGAACTCGCCCTGGAGCATCGCCTCCAGCGTCTGCGTCTGCCTGCGGGCCAGCTCGCGCAGGAACACCAGCCTGGACAGGCCGCTCAGCGTGCCCAGCCGGGCATTGCTCCTGGCCTGGAAGCCCTTCGGGTAGAGGGACTCGAAGAGGCACTCGAAGCCGAAGCCCTCCGCGCGGATGAAGTCCTCCGTGTCAGGGAGGCTGCAGTAGATGATCCGGTGGCCGCGCTTCTGGAGCGCGCGGGCCATCTTGAACGTGGGGTTGATGTGCCCGCGCGCGGGCATGGGAACGAAGAGGATGGTGGACATGCCTGCACCTGGGAGAAGGGGCGGCTAACGCGGGCCGGGGTCGCGCAGGAGGGAGGGCTCCAGGAAGGCGGAGTCCGGCGGGTACCAGGCCCACGCGCCCGGCGTGGACCCTGGCGGGCGGGCTGACTCCGGAGTCGCGAGCGACAGCACGCCCTTGTCGAAGAGCGCCTCCAGCGGCGCGAGCGGGGGGGCCCCGCGCAGGACGTCGCCCGCGGAGTTGCCCAGCACCCGCGGCAGCAGCGCCTGTTCCTCCTCGCCCAGCCGATCATCGCGGTAGTCGGAGCGGAAGCGCCCGCTGGCCGCGTCGAGCCGGCGCACGGTGGGGCTCAGCCGCACGACCAGGTCCTCGAACGCCCAGTCCGGCCGCGCGGGGTCCGACTCCAGCCGGGCGATGCAGGCTCGGACGCTGGAGGAGAAGGCGGCGCGGGTGAAGGTGCGGCGGATCAGCGCGGCGCCCCGCTGGCAGGCCTCACGCAGGGGCGCTGGCGCGAGCACGTCCTGGAAGATGCGGGCCGCCAGGGAGGCGTAGGCGTCCGGGGCGCCAGCGGCCATCGCCTCGGTCTCGTGGACGAGGATGCCGTGGCCCGGCGGGAGCGCGTGGCGGTTGTTGCCCGCCCCGTTGGTGTAGACGGGACAGCCGTTGAGCACGGACTCCAGCACGTACATCCCGAAGGGCTCCGGGGTGGTGTTGTAGCAGAGCCCGAAGCGGGCCTCGCGCACGAGGCGGAAGAGGGCGGGCTGGCTCAGGTGCGGGACGGGCAGCAGCAGATCCTCCAGCGTCGCGTCCGCGGCCTGAAGCGCCTGGGCGAGCGCGTGCGCCTGGAAGGGGAAGTCGAAGCGGAGCACGTGTTGCAGCAGCGCGAAGTCCTGGGCGGCCACCACCAGCCGCACGGGAGGATGGCCGTGCTCGCGGGCTTGCGCGCGCAGGCCCAGGAGGATGGCGCAGACGGACTGCCAGTCCGCCTTGCCGGGCTGGATGGCGTGGCCCAGCACCTCGCCGCGGTCCAGCGCCTCCTGCACGGTCCGGGGCAGCTCGACGCCGGGGAGGCGCCCCTCGCCGTCGGGGGCCTCCAGGCACGGCAACGTCGGCACGAGGGTGCTTACGTTCGCGGCCCCGCGCGGATCCAGGCACCGCCGAGCGGACCAGTCCGGGGTCAGCAGCAGCGACGTGAGGGTGTCGTGGATGTAGGGCGACAGCGCCCCGTACAGGTCGATGAGCGGGTTGCCCAGCCACGTCGTGGGCTGGCCGTGGAGGCCGTGGAAGAACACGAACGTCCGCCGCGCCAGCTCCCTGTTGGGCGCGCGGATGCCCAGGCCCATGTCGCAGTAGACGGCCAGGTCCGCGGCGGGCCGGGAGTGCAGCGCCAGCACGCGCCGCGCGTTGGCCACCGGGATGCCGGAGTCCCCCGTGTTGGGGTAGTGGCGGTTGAAGCGCTCGACGTCGTGGCCGAGCGCTCGCAGCTCCTCCTCCATCCAGGCGTTGATGGCGCCCGCGACGCTCTGGAACGGCTCCGCCTCCAGGTACAGCCGGGTCCTCGTGCTCATGCGACCTCCCGTGACTTCGAGTCCGAAGGGGGCGGGGCCAGCGACCCCAGGGGCCGGTCCGGTTCCTCCACCACCTCCATCAACAGCGCCTGGAGCGCGTCCACCATCCGCGCGACCGTCGTCGCGTCGAAGAGCTCCGTGCGGTACTCCAGTTGGCCCGTGAGTCCTTCCGGGCCGTCCGTCAGCAGCAACTGCAAGTCGTTGAGCAGCAGGCCCAGGTCCGCGTCCAGCGGTTGGATCTCCAGCCCGGCCAGGGTGACCGCTGGCGCGGCGGAGGCGTGGAAGACGTAGCCGAGCGGGCTCAGCGGACGGCGGTCCACGACACCTGGACGCAGCAGCGACACCAGCTCCGCGTGGGGCAGGTCCTGGTGCTCGGAGGACTCCAGGTAGCTGGCGCGCACGCGCCGCAGGACCTCTCGGAAGGAGGGGTTGCCGGACAGGTCCGTGCGCAGCAGCAGGTAGCTGGCGAACATGCCCACCAGCGGCTCCAGCTCCGGGCGCGGGCGGTTGGCGTGCACGATGCCCACCACCGTGTCGCCGCACTGGAGCGTCCGCGCGAGGAACGTCTTGAAGGCCGCCAGCCCCAGCAAGAAGGGGGTGACGCTCTCGCGCCGGGCCAGCGTGTGGAACCGGGCGGACAGCGCGGGCGGGAGCGTGAAGCCGTGGCGTCCCTTGCGGAAGGTGCCGGCCTCCGGGCGCGGGCGGTCCAGGGGCAGCGACGCCGGCAAAGGCTTCTCCAGGCGGCGGCTCCACCAGTTGCGGTGGTGCTCCAGCACCTCGCCGCGCATCCACTCGCGCTGCCAGCGGGTGTAGTCGCGGTAGCTCACGGTGAGCTCCGGCAGCGGCGAGGGCTGCTCGTCGCGGAAGGCGGGGTAGAGCGCAGTCAGCTCTCGCAGCATCACTCCGCCGGACACCTGGTCGGTGAGTGCGTGGTGGACGGCGAGCATGAGGACGTGGCGGCTGTCCGTGACGCGGAAGAGGCGCGTGCGCATCAGCGGCCCGTGCTCCATGTCGAACGGGCGCCAGCCTTCTTCTTCCATCCGAGACATCAGCGCCTGCTCGCGCGTGTCCTCGGGCAGGGAGCGGAGATCCTCCACGGGGAGTTCCCACTCCGTGGGCGGGGCCACGCGCTGCACGGGCTGACCGTCCACGCTGGGGAAGGTGGTGCGCAGCGGTTCGTGGCGGCGCACCAGCTCTTCAATCGCGCGCCTCAGGGCCTCCACGTCGAGGGGGCCGTCCAGGCGCAGCGGGGTGAGCACCTGGTTGTAGACGCTCCCCGCGCCCATGCGCTCCGGAGACCAGTAGGCGGCCTGCGCGTGCGAGAGGGGGACTTCGCCGTCCTCCGGGGAGGACGTGATGGGGGGCGGCCTCGCGAGTGAATCGCTGTGCGGGGCCCGGAGCCGATCCGCGAGGCGGGCCACGGTGGTGCGGTCGAACAGCTCCTGAAGCGATACGTCCACGTCGAACACGGCGCGCAGGCGCGCCACCAGTTGCGTGGCGAGTAGCGAGTGGCCGCCCAGGTCGAAGAAGTCGTCGTGGATGCCCACGCGCTCCACGCCCAGCAGCTCCGCCCACAGCGTCGCGAGCAGCTCCTCCACCGTGTCGCGAGGAGCGACCTGGAGCGCCGCCCGTGCGGGCGGAGTGCCCGGGACGGGCAGCGCGCGCGTGTCCACCTTGCCGCTGGCGGTGAGAGGCAGCGCGTCCAGGAACACGAACGCCGCCGGCACCATGTACTCCGGCACTCGCGCCTTGAGCATCGCGCGCAGTGGGGCTTCGTCGGGGGACTCGTCTCGAGAGACGACGTAGGAGACGAGGCGGAGGAGGGAGGGCGAGTCCTCGCGAAGGAGTGTGAAGGCGTCGAGGACGGAGGAGTGGTCGCGAAGGAGGGAGGAGACTTCGGAGGGCTCGATGCGGAAGCCGCGCAGCTTCACCTGGGAGTCGAGGCGGCCGAGGAACTCGAGACGGCCGGAGGGCAGCCAGCGGACGCGGTCACCAGTGCGGTAGAGGCGCTCACCCGGCTCGCGCGAGAACGGATGGGGAATGAACTTCTCCGCGGTGAGGGAGGGCTGGCCGAGGTAGCCGCGAGCAACGCCAGGGCCGGAGACGAAGAGCTCACCGGGGAGGCCGACGGGGACGGGGCGAAGGAGGGCGTCGAGGACGAAGAGGCGGACGTTGGGGAAGGGAGCGCCGATGGTGGGCTGAGAGGGAATGAGCTGCGACTCAATGGAAGCGCAGACAGTCACTTCAGTGGGGCCGTAGGCGTTGAGCAGGAGGCGCTGGGGGTGGACCCAGCGTGAGGCGACGGCAGCCGGGAGCGCCTCACCCGCGGAGATGACGATGCGCAAGGAGTCGAGGCCCGTGGGGTCGAGCTGAGCGAGGACGGAAGGCGTGAGGGTGACAGCGGAGATGGCGCGGTCGCGGAGCAGGGAGTGGAGGGGCGGCCCTGGGAGGAGCTGCTCGCGAGGAGCAAGGTGGAGGCAGGCGCCCGCGAGGAGGGAAGAGAAGACCTCGCAGACGCAGGCATCGAAGCCGATGGAGGCGAACTGGAGGACGCGGGAGGAGGAGTCGAAGTGGTGTTCGCGGACGGCGGCGAGGGCGGTGTTGGCGAGGCCGCGGTGGGTGAGGAGGGTGCCCTTGGGCTTGCCGGTGGAGCCAGAGGTGTAGATGACGTAGGCGAGCGAATCGGGCAGGGAGCGGGGAGGAGGCGGCTGGGTGGAGCACGAGGCCACCTGATTCCAATCCGCGTCCACGCACACCAGCACCCCGCCGTGCGCCGGCAGCTCATCCGCCAGATGATCCTGGGTGACGACCACGGGGGCGCCGGAGTCGGCGAGCATGAAGGCGAGGCGGTCCGAGGGAAGCGTCGGATCCAGCGGCACCCATGCGCCGCCGGCCTTGAGGACGGCGAGCATGGAGACGACGAGATCGAAGGAGCGCTCGAGGCAGAGCGCGACGCGGGTCTCGGGACCGACGCCGTAAGCGCGCAGATGCCAGGCGAGCTGGTTGGCGCGTGCGTCGAGCTGCTGGAACGAAAGGGTGTCGTCGCCAGCGGCGAGAGCGGCAGCGTCGGGAGTGCGGGCCACCTGCGCTTCGAAGAGCTGGTGGACGAGGCGCTCCTGGGGGAAGGCCACGTCGCTGGCATTCCACTCCACCAGCACCTGGCGCCGTGCCTCTTCCGTGAAGAGCGACAGCGCGCCCAGCGGCTGGTCGGGTGAGGCGAGCACCGCCTCCAGTGCGGTGCTCCAGTGTGACAGGAGCTGGTCGATGGCTTCCGCGCTGAAGCGCGCCGGGTCGTAGCCCAGTCGCAGGAGCAGCTGGCGGTCGGGGATGACCATCGCCGCGAGCGGATAGTTGATGCGCTCCAGGAAGCTGATGTCGCGGATCGCCAGGGCGCTGCCCCGCTCGATGACGGACGTGTCCACCGGGTAGTTTTCGAAGACGAGGAAGCTGTCGAAGAGGGACGAGCCGCGCGGCAGCTCGCTCCAGCCCTGCACCTTCACCAGCGGGCTGTGCTCGTGCTGGCGCATCTCCGCCTGCCATGACTGAAGCTCCTTCAACCACCGCAGCACCGGCACGTCCGGATCCATCCGCACGCGCACTGGCAGGGCGTTGATGAAGAGGCCCACCATGGACTCCACGTCCGTCAGCTCCGGCGGACGTCCGGAGACAGTGGTGCCGAAGACAGCGTCGGTCGTGCCCGCGCAGCGGCCGAGCACCAGGCCCCACGTCGCCTGCACCAGCGTGTTGAGCGTGAGCTGGTGGTCGCGGGCGAACGCCTGGAGCTCCAGGGTGCGCTCCGCGCTCAGATGGATCTCCCGCTCGCCGGGAGCCAGGGGCGCCGCGTCCGCGCTCACGGGCCGGGCGAGGGGCAGGGGCGTGGGCTCCGTGAAGCCTCGCAGCGACTTGCGCCAGAAGGCCTCCGAACCGGCGTCGTCCCGGCGCTGGAGCCAGGCCACGTAGTCGCGGAAGGGAGGGCTGGACCGGTCCGGAAGAGGCTCGTCGCGCAGGAGCGCCTGGTAGGTGGTGAAGAGCTCCTGGAACAGCAGGCCCAGGCTCCACCCGTCCAGCAGCACGTGGTGGTACGTCCACACCATGCGCGTGACGTTCTCCTCCAGTCGGATGAGCGCCAGCCGCATCAGCGGAGGCCGGGACAGGTCGAAGCCCTGGGCGCGATCGCGGGCCAGGAAGTCTTCCAGCCGGAGCTGCTGCTCCGCCGGGGACGCGTCGCGCCAATCCAACTCCAGCCACGGGAGCGGGGCGCGGGCGCTCACCACCTGGAGCGGCTCGGCCAGTCCCTCCCAGAAGAGCGCGGTGCGCAGCAGGGGCTGACGCTCCACCAGCCGGTCCATGGCGCGGTGGAAGGCGTCGCGGTCCAGCGGCGCGTGGAACGTCCAGGTGAGCTGCTCCAGGTACATGCCCACCTGGGGCTCGAACAGCGCGTGGAAGAGCATGCCCTGCTGCATGGGCGACAGCGGGTAGATGTCCCTCGCGAGCGGCGCCGTCTGGAGGATGCGCTCCAGGGCGCTCGGGGCGAGGCGGGCCAGCGGGAAGTCCGCGGGGGTGCGCCGTTCCGCATCCGTGCCCAGGCGACCGGCGATGATCCTCCGCAGTGCGTCGCCCCAGGCGGTGGCGAGCGCCTGGATGGTGGCGTGGGAGTGGAGCGCCTCGCTGTAGCTGACGAAGAGGTCCATCCGGCCGGAGAGCACGTAGCCGCCCGCCTCCAGCACGTGCGGCCGCCGCTCCGATTCACCGATGGTGGGGCCCGCGGACTCACGCACCAGGGTGAAGGGGCCCTCGGCGCGCGAGTCCGTGTCGAACTGGCCCAGGTAGTTGAAGCTGAGCTCCGCCGCAGGCAGGGCGCGCAGCCGCCTCGCCGCTTCGTCCTCGCGCAGGTAGCGCAGCAGGCCGTGGCCGAGTCCGCGCGACGGTACCTTCGCCAGCGCCTCGCGCACGGCGCGCACCGCGTCTCCCGGACTGGCCTCGGAGGGGACCTCCAGCAGCGCGGGGTACAGCGCCGTGAACCAGCCCACCGTGCGCGACAGGTCCACGTCGTCGAAGAGGTCCTCGCGGCCGTGGCCCTCCAGGTCCACCAACTGGCGCGGCTGGCCCGTCCAGGCCGCCAACGCCTGCATCAGCGCCGCGAGCAGCACGTCGTCGATGCGCGCCCGGTACGCGGCGGGCACGTCCTGCAACAGCAGGCGCGTCTCCTCCGCGCTCAGCGACACCGTCACGCCTCGTGCCGACGCGAAGGTGGCGTCGCCGCCGGCACCCTCCCGGGGCAGCGGGCGCACGCGCGAACGGGATGCGTCCAACCAGAAGGGCAGCTCCGCCGTCACCGCTGGCGAATGGGCGTGCGCCACCAGCCGCTCCGCCCACGCCTTGAAGGACGTGCTCTTGGGGGGCAGTGACACCGCGCGCCCCTCCTGGAGCTGCCGGTACACCGTGGCCAGGTCCTCCAGCATCGTGCGCCACGAGACGCCGTCCACCGCCAGGTGGTGGATGACGAGCAGCAGGCGTCCAGACTTCTCCTCCGACGGGTCCACCAGCGCCGCCGCCACCAGCGGGCCGTCCTCCAGCGAAAGGCCGCGCTGCAACTCCCCGGCGACCTGCTCCAGGCGCGCCGCGTCCACCCGCCGCACCACCACTCCGCCGGGGCCGGGCTCGGCGCACGTCTGCCGCCAGCCCTCCGCCGTCCAGGTGAGGCGCAGCCGGAGCGCGTCGTGGTGCGCGAGCAGGTGGCCCAGCGCCGCTTCCAGCAGCGGCACCTCCATCGGTTGGCGCAGCTCCAGCACCATGGCCTGGTTGTTGTGCTGCGGTGCCTTCAGCTCGCGCTCCACGAACCAGCGCTGGATGGGTGTGAGCGGCACCGGACCCACCACCGGCCCCTGCTCCCCGGTTGGCACGTCCGCCGGAACCACCAGCGGCGCAAGCTCCGCGATGGTCGGGTGCTGGAAGAGCTGCCGGGGCGTGAGGCGCAGGCCCACGCGGTGCGCGCGGGCGATGATCTGCAGGCTGACGATGGAGTCTCCGCCCAGCGCGAAGAAGTTGTCGTGCAGGCCCACGTTCTCCCGGCGAAGCACCTTCGCCCAGATGTCCGCCAGCCGCTGCTCCACCTCTGTCCGAGGCGCCACGAACGGCGTCCCCACCGAGCGCTCCAGCTCCGGCGCGGGCAGCGCCCTTCGGTCCACCTTGCCGTTGGACGTGAGCGGCAGGGACTCCAGCGCGACGAGCGCTGCGGGCACCATGTAGTCCGGCAGCCGCTGCTGAAGGTGCTGGCGCAGCGTTTCGATGTCTGGCGTCTGGCCCACGGCGGGCGTCACGTAGCCCACCAGCCGCTTGCCGCCCGGCGCGTCCTCGCGCGCCACCACCACCGCTTCGCGCACGGAGGGGTGCAAGGCCAGCGCGGTTTCAATTTCTCCCAGCTCGATGCGGAAGCCGCGGATCTTCACCTGCAGGTCCGAGCGGCCCAGGTACTCCAGCTGCCCGTCGGCGCGTACGCGCGCCAGGTCTCCCGTCCGGTAGAGGCGCTCTCCGGGGCGCGTGGCGAAAGGGTGCGGCACGAAGCGCTCCGCTGTCAGCTCCGGACGGTGGAGGTAGCCGCGCGCCAGGCCCGGGCCTCCCACGTACAGCTCGCCCGGGATGCCCACGGGCTGGGGCTGGAGGCGCGAGTCCAGGACGAAGGTCTGGAGGTCCGGGATGGGCACACCCACGATGCTGCCCGAGCCCCCTTCCGCGTCGGCCGTGTGCACCACGCGGTAGGTGACGTGGACCGTCGTCTCGGTGATGCCGTACATGTTGATCAGCCGGGGCCGCGCGTCCCCGTGCCGCGCGAACCAGGGCCGCAGGCTGGCGAACTCCAGGGCCTCGCCGCCGAAGATGACGTAGCGCAGGGACAGCGCGCCGGGCTCGTCGGAGGTCGCGTCCGCGTGGAGCAGCTGGCGGAAGGCGGAGGGCGTTTGATTGAGGACCGTCACCCTCTCGCGGCGCAGCAGCGACAGGAAGCTCTCCGGCGAGCGGCTCACCCAGTAGGGCACCACCACCACGCGCCCGCCGTACAGCAGCGCGCCCCACAGCTCCCAGACGGAGAAGTCGAACGCGTACGAGTGGAAGAACGTCCACACGTCCTGTGCGCCGAAGCCGTACCAGGGCTCCGTGGCGGTCATCAGGCGCACCACCTGCTCGTGCGCCAGCTGCACGCCCTTGGGCCGGCCCGTGGATCCGGAGGTGTAGATGACGTACGCCAGGTTCTCCGGGGCGACTCCCGCGTCGGGGGCGTGGACGGGCTCCGCTTCGAGGCCGCGGTCGTCCAGCAGCACCACGTGTGCGCCGTGCGCCGGCAGCGCTCCCTGGAGAGAAGTCTGGGTGACGAGCACCGGGACGCGGGTGTCCTCCAGCATGAAGGCCAGGCGATCCATGGGGTACGACGGATCCATGGGGACGTAGGCGCCGCCTGCCTTGAGGATGGCGAGCAGGCCCACCACCATGTCCAGCGAACGCTCCACGCACAGCCCGACGAGCGTCTCCGGCCCCACGCCGAAGGAGCGCAGGCGCCACGCGACCTGGTTGGCGCGCGCGTCCAGCTGCCGGTAGGTGAGGTGCTGCTCGCCGCAGGTGGCGGCGAGGGCGTCCGGCGTGAGGGCCACCCGCGCCTCGAAGCGCTGGTGCAGGGTGGGGCCTCGCGCGAAGCCCTCGCGCGGGGTGTTCCACTCCACCAGGTGCTGGTGGCGCTCGGCTTCGGTGAGCAGCGGCAGCTCCGCCACGCGCCGCTCCGGGTGGGCGGTGACGTCGCGCAGCAGCACCTCCAGGTGCCCCAGCAGCCGCTCCGCGGTGTCCGGCTCGAAGAGGTCGGCGTTGTACTCCAGTCCCAACTGCTGGCCCTGCTCACTGTCGGTGACGTAGAGGGTGAGGTCGAACTTGGCGGTGCGCCCCTCCACGGGCAGCGGGCGCATCGTCAGCCCCGGCAGGGCCCGCTCCAGCTCCAGGCCGTGCTGGTGGACCAGCATCACCTGGAACAGCGGCGTGCGGCTCAGGTCGCGCTCCGGCTGGAGCACCTCCACCAGTCGCTCGAAGGGCACGTCCTGATGGGAGAAGGCGCCCAGCACCGCCTCACGCGCCTGGGCGAGCAGCTCGCGGAACGAACGTTCGCCGTCGATGCGGGCACGCAGCACCAGCGTGTTGATGAAGAGGCCGATGAGCCCCTCCAGCTCCGGGCGCCCGCGGCCGGACACGGGCGTGCCCACGCCCAGGTCGTCCTGGCCAGAGTAGCGGAACAGCAGCGCCTGGAGCGCGGCCAGGTACGTGGTGAAGGGCGTGACGCCCTCGCGGCGGTGGAAGGCTCGCAGTGCGTCCGACAGGTCGCGCGGCAGCCGGCGGGTGGCCACCGCACCCTTCGATGTGACGAGCGCGGGACGCGGCCGATCCGTGGGCAGCTCCAGCGCCCGGGGCATCCCGTCCAGCTGCTGGCGCCACCAGCCGAGCTGCGCGTCGAGCACATCACCCTGGAGCCAGGAGCGCTGCCACACAGCGTAGTCCGCGTACTGCACCGGCAGCGGTGGAAGCGGTGAAGGTTCGTCGCGCAGGAAGGCGTCGTGGAGCACGGCCAGCTCGCGCAGGAGCACCTCCAGCGACCAGCCATCGGAGACGATGTGGTGCAGCGTCAGGAGCAGCACGTGGCGCCGGGGCTCCAGGCGCAGCAGCGTGACGCGCATCAAGGGGCCACGGGCGAGGTCGAAGGGCCGGTGCGCCTCTTCGACGGCGAGCCTGCGCGCCTCCTGCTCGCGCTCCGTCGCGGGCAGCGCCTCCAGGTCAATCACGGTGAGGGGCGCGGCGGCCTCCGCGTGCACGCGCTGCTCTCCGCCGTGCTCGCCCTGGAGGAACGTCGTGCGCAGCGGCTCGTGGCGCCGGATGAGCTCCTGGAAGCAACGCTCCAGCAGGCCCACGTCCAACTCTCCCTCCAGCTCCAGCGCGGCGGGGATGTTGTAGAGCGGGCTGCCGGGCTGCCACTGATCCAGGAACCACAGGCGCTGCTGGGAGAAGGACAGGGGCAGCGCGCCGTCGCGCGGCACGGGGCGAGGGGCCGGAGCGGAACCTTCCTCGGGAGTCCGTGCGTCCACCAGGACGGCGAGCTTCGCGACCGAGGGCGCGTCGAAGAAGGCGCGCAGGGGTAGCTCCACGCCGAAGGTCTCCTGCACGCGCGCCACCAGGCGCGTTGCGAGCAGGGAGTGGCCACCGAGCGCGAAGAAGTCGTCGTGCGGGCCCACGCGCTCCAGCCGCAGCACGCGTGCGAAGAGTCCGCACAGCAGCTGCTCCGTGCGGGTCCGTGGCGGGGCGGAGGTGCGCGTCGCCTCCAACGCGGTGGTGGGCGCGGGCAGTGCCCTCCGCTCCAGCTTGCCGTTGGCGGAGAGCGGCAGCGCGGCCATCACCACGAAGGCCGCGGGCACCATGTACTCGGGCAGCCGCTGCTGGAGGTGCTGGCGCAGCGTGGCCGTGTCGGCCTCTTGGCCCGGGCCGGGCACCACGTAGGCCACCAGACGCGGATCGCCCGGCACGTCCTCGCGCGCCACGACCACTGCCTCGCGCACGGCGGGGTGCAGGCCGAGGCAGGCTTCGATTTCGCCCAGCTCGATGCGGAAGCCACGCAGCTTCACCTGGAAGTCGGTGCGGCCCAGGTACTCGATGGCTCCGTCGGGCCGGTAGCGCGCCAGGTCTCCCGTCCGGTAGAGGCGCGCACCGGGCTGTGTGCCGACGGGGTCCGGCACGAAGCGCTCGGCGGTGAGGTCCGGCCGGTGGTGGTAGCCGCGCGCCAGGCCCAGGCCTCCAATGTAGAGCTCGCCCGGGATGCCCACGGGCACGGGGCGCAGTCCCGCGTCGAGGACGTGCAGACGCAGGTTCGTGATGGGTCGGCCAATGGGGACCGTGCGCGACGGGTCGCCGTGCTCGCATGTCCAGTGCGTGACGTCGACGGCAGCCTCCGTGGGGCCGTAGAGGTTGAACAGCCGCGCTGGCAGCCGCTCCAGGCAGCGCCGCGCGAGATCCGGGGGGAGGGCTTCGCCGCTGGAGAAGATGCGCTGGAGGGAAGCGCAGGATTCCAGTCCCGGCTGCTCCAGGAAGACCTGGAGCATGGACGGCACGAAGTGCAGCGTGGTGATGCGCTCCTCGGCGATGGTGCGCGCCAGGTAAGCAGCGTCCTGGTGGCCTCCGGGGCGAGCCATGACCAGCCGCGCGCCGGTCATCAGCGGCCAGAAGAACTCCCACACGGAGACGTCGAAGCCGAAGGGCGTCTTCTGCAGGACGGCGTCACCGGGTGTGAGCGAATAGGCGGACTGCATCCACGCCAGCCGGTTGTGGATCGCGGCGTGGGTGTTGAGCGCCCCCTTGGGCCGGCCGGTGGAGCCCGACGTGTAGATGATGTACGCGGCGCCCTCGGGCGCGATGGTTACGTGGGGCCGGTGCGTAGGCGCTCGCGTGACGATGTCCCAGTCCGAGTCCAGGCACACCACGCGCCCGGAGGTCGCGGGCAGTGAGGGCTTCAGACTCTCCTGGGTGAGGAGCACCGGGGCGGCGGCGTCTTCCAGCATGAAGGCCAGGCGCTCGGCCGGGTACGACGGATCCATCGGCACCCAGGCGCCGCCCGCCTTGAGGATGGCGAGCAGGCCCACCACCATCTCCAGAGAGCGCTCCACGCACACGGCCACCGGCACTTCCGGGCCCACGCCCAGCGAGCGCAGGTGGTGCGCGAGTTGGTTGGCGCGGGTGTCCAGCTCCCGGTACGTGAGCCGCTGGCCTTCGAACACGACCGCCGGTGCGTCCGGCGTGCGGTCCACCTGTGCCTCCACGAGCTCGTGCAGCCTCGCTCCGGCCGGTGCCTGCGTGCCGGTGTCGTTCCACGCGACGAGCAGCGTCTGGCGCTCTGCGGGCGTCAGCAGCGGCAGCTCGGAGAGGGGCGCTTCCGGCCGCGCCACGATGCCGGTGAGCAGCTCCTGCAGGTGGCCGGCCATGCGGGCCACCGTGGCCGCGTCGTAGAGGTCGGTGTTGTATTCGAAGGAGAGGCCCAGCCCTTCGGGGTGGTCGGTGAAGGCCAGCGACAGGTCGAAGCGCGCGGTGCGGCTCTCCACCTCCAGCGGGAGCAGGGTCAGGCCCGGCATCGCGCCGGTGAGCTCCAGCCCCTGCTGGTAGATGATCATCACCTGGAAGAGCGGCGAGCGGCTGGGGTCGCGCTTCGGCTGGAGCGCCTCCACCAGCTTCTCGAAGGGCACGTCCTGGTGCGCGAGCGCGCCGAGCGTGGACTCGCGCGCCTGGGCGAGCAGCTCCCGGAAGGAGAGCCCCGGCCGTGGCCGTGCGCGCAGGACCACGGTGTTGATGAAGAACCCGATGAGCCCTTCCAGCCCCTGCTGCTCACGGCCCTCCACGGGCGTGCCGAGCGCGAAGTCCTCCTGGCCGGAGTAGCGGTGCAGCAGCACCTGCGTGGCCGCCAGCAGCGTCACGAAGGGCGTGACGCCCTCGCGGCGGTGGAAGGCGCGCAGGGAATCGGAGAGGGCGCGCGGCAACCGGGTCTCGCTCACGGCGCCGCGGTGGCCCTGGGTCGCGGGCCGGGGGCGATCCGTGGGCAGCTCCAGCGCCTGGGGCATCCCGTCCAACTGCTGGCGCCACCAGCCGAGCCGCGCGTCGAGCACGTCGCCCTGAAGCCAGGAGCGCTGCCACACGGCGTAGTCCGCGTACTGCACCGGCAGCGGTGGAAGCGGTGACGGCTGTCCCCGCTGGAAGGCGTCGTAGAGCGCGGCCACCTCGCGGAGCAGCACCTGGATGGAGCGATCATCCGAGACGATGTGGTGCATCACCCCGAGGAGCACGTGCTCCTGTTCCTCCAGCCGCAACAGCGTGAGCCGCAGGACCGGTCCCGCCGACAGGTCGAAGGGCCGCTGCGCTTCCGCGTCGGCGAGCCTGCGCGCCTCGGGCATCCGCTCGGCGGTGGGCAGGCTGCTCACGTCGATGACTTGAAGCGGAATGGACCGCGCCGGGTGGATGAGCTGGTGGGGCTCCTCCTCCGTGGAGTCGAAGGTGGTGCGCAGGGATTCGTGACGGCGGATCAGTTCGTCGAAGGCGGACTGGAGCGCGGGGAGGTGGAGGGCGCCGAGGAGCCGGAGCGCGGAGGGGACGTTGTAGAAGGCGCTCTGGGGCTGCCAGCGGTCGAGGAACCAGAGTCGCTGCTGGGCGAAGGAGAGAGGCGGGGGCGCGCCATCGCGAGGTGTGGGGCGCAGCGGAGGCGCGGAAGAAGAGAAGGAGGAGTCGCGAAGGGCGTCGAGGCGCTGGGCGAGGAGCGCGGGAGAAGAGGCCTCGAAGAGAGCGCGAAGGGGCAACTCCAGGCCGAGGGCTTCGCGCACGTGGGCGACGAGGCGGGTGGCGAGGAGTGAGTGTCCACCGAGGGCGAAGAAGTCGTCGTCGATGCCGACGCGCTCCAGCCGCAGCAAGCGAGCGAAGAGGCCGCAGAGGAGTGCCTCGGTGCGCGTGCGGGGCGGGACGAAGGATGCGGCGAGAGAGGCGTCTGCGTCGGGGAGAGGAAGGGCCTTGCGGTCCACCTTGCCGTTGGAGCTGAGGGGCAGGGTGTCGAGGAGGACGAAGGCCGAAGGCACCATGTACTCGGGCAGGTGCGAGGCGAGCGACGCGCGGACTTCGGAGACGTCGAGAGGCAGGCCCGGGCGCGGGCAGAGGTACGCGACGAGACGCGCGTCACCGGGGGAGTCCTGGCGAACGAGGACGACGACGTCACGCACGGCGGGCAGCCCGCGCAGAGAGGCTTCGATTTCACCCAACTCAATGCGGAAGCCGCGCAGCTTCACCTGGAAGTCGATGCGGCCCAGGAAGTCGAGGGAGCCGTCGGGAAGCCAGCGGACGCGGTCACCGGTGCGGTAGAGGCGCGCGCCGGGTGAGGAGGCGAAGGGGTCCGGAATGAAGGAGACGGCGGTGCGGGAAGCGTCGAAGAGGTAGCCGCGGCCGACACCCGTACCCGCGACGAAGAGCTCGCCCGGAATGCCGAGGGGGCAGGGCCGAAGGAGGGAGTCGAGGACGTAGAGGCGGGTGTTGCAGACAGGGCGGCCGATGGGGACAACGGAAGAGGCCGGAGGTGAGGAGAGGAAGGCGTGGGTGACGTCGTCGGAGCACTCGGTGGGGCCGTAGGCGTTGACGAGGGGAATGGCGGGCCACGCGAGAAGCCAGCGGCGAGCGGTTTCGGCGGGAAGGGCCTCACCGGTGGGAAGCATGAAGCGCAGGCGAGAAAGCGCGGGACGTGCAGCGCCGCGAGAGTCGGCCTCGTCGAGCAGGGCATTCAGCAGGGAGGGGACGGACTCGACGATGGAGACGGCGTGGGCCTCTAGCGCATCAAGCAGTGAGCTAGGAGAGTGGGCAACGTCGTCGCCAAGCACCAGCGTCTGGCCACCGACGAGCAGGGCAACGAAGGACTGCCAGACGGAGATGTCGAAGCACTGAGAGGCCGTCTGGGCGACGACGTCCGTGGGCCCGAGGTCGAGTGCAAGCACCTTGGCATGCAGGTGGTTGAGCATGCCGCGCTGCTCGACCATGGCGCCCTTGGGGGTGCCGGTGGAGCCCGAGGTGAAGATGACGTAGGCGAGGTGTGAAGGAGACGCGCGAGGCGAGAGGCGCGAAGAAGGAACGTCCGCGTTCAGGGAGGCTTCGAGCGAAAGGACGCGCGGGCGAGAGTCCTCGGGAAGCAGCGCGAGTGCGGAAGCCAGCAGCGGCGCGAAGACATCGGCGACGAGGACGAAGGGAGCGCGGCTGAGGGAGAGAATCTGGGCGAGGCGCTGGGGCGGGTGGAGCGGGTCGAGGGGCAGCCAGGCAGCGCCGGCCTTGAGGACGCCGAGGTTGGAAGCGACGAAGTCGCAGCCACGAGGGGCCAACAGAGCGACGAGGGAATCGGGCTGGACGCCAGAGGCGACGAGGTGGTGTGCGAGGCGGTTGGAGCGAGCGTCGAGGGCGCGGTAGCTGAAGGAAGAAGACGCGTCGCGGACGGCGACGGCGTCGGGGGCGCGGTCGGCCTGGCCTTCGAAGAGCTGATGGAAGCAGGCGTCGAGCGGCACGTCGGCGTGGGTGCGGTTGAAGTCGAGGAGCACCTGACGCTGCTCGGCCTCGGGCATGAGGGGCAGTGAAGCCAGGGGCGCCTCGGGGCGAGCGACGGCGGCCTCCAGTACCGTGCGCAGGTGCTGGGTGAGGCGCGCGATGGTCGCCTCCTCGAACAAGTCGGTGCTGTACTCCACGTGACCGACGAGCCCGCCTCGCTCCACCTCCACCAGCGACAGGGTGAGGTCGAACATCGACCGGCCCGCGGTGCTCTTGATGGCCTCCAGCGTCAGGCCTCCCAACTTGGGACGGCCCTGCGGCTTCTGGAGGATGAGCATCACCTGGAACAGCGGCGTGTAGCTGAGGCTGCGCCGGGGCTGGAGCTCCTCCACCAGCTTCTCGAAGGGCACGTCCTGGTTGTCGAACGCGCCCGTCGCGGCCTCACGCACCCGGCCCAGCAGCCCCAGGAAGGTGGGATCGCCGGACAGGTCCGTGCGCAGCACCAGCGTGTTGAGGAAGAAGCCGATGAGGCCCTCCAACTCGGCCTGGCTCCGGCCGGCGCTGGGCGTGCCCACGCAGACCTCGTCCTGCCCCGAGTACCGGTGCAGCACCGTCTGGAAGGCCGCGAGCAGCACCATGTAGAGCGTGGCTCCGCTGCGCCGGCCCAGCGCCTTGAGCTGCTCCACCAGCGCGGCGGGCAGCTCCACGCGCAGCTCCGCCCCCTGGAATGTCTGAACGGCCGGACGCGGCCAGTCCGTGGGCAGCTCCAGCACCTGCGGCGCGCCGCTCAGCCGTGCCTTCCAGTAGTCCAGCTGACGCCGCAGGGCCTCGCCCTCGCGTCCCTGCTGCTGGCGCGCGAAGTCCGCGTATTGCAACGGCAGTGCTGGGAGCACTGGCGCGGTGTCGGCGACGAAGGCTTCGTAGAAGACGCCCACCTCGCGGATCAGCACTTCGATGGACCAGCCGTCGGAGACGATGTGGTGCATCGTCAGGAGCAGCACGTGCTCCTCCGGCGATAGCCGCAGCAGCCGGGTGCGTAGCAGCGGTCCGCGCGTCAGGTCGAACGGCCGTCGCGCCTCCTCCGCCATTCGCATGCGCGTCTGCTCCTCGCGCTGCTCCAGCGGCAGGCCCGTCAGGTCCTCCGGTGCCAGCGCCAGTGTCAGTGACGGCTCCGCCACCTGCACGGGCTGACCGTCCTGATCCATGAAGCGCGTCCGCAGTGATTCATGGCGCTCCACGAGCGCGTTGAAAGCGCGCCCGAGGGCTATCACGTCCAGCGGCCCGCGCAGGCGGAACGCGGCCGGGAGGTTGAACAGCGTCGTCCCGGGCTCCATCCGATCCAGGAACCACAGCCGCTGCTGGGCGAAGGACAGCGGCGACGGTTCGGACGCCGCGCGCGCGGGCCTCGGGGCTGGTGCAAGGTCCTTCGCCGGCGCACCGGAGGCCTGCTGCCGTTCGGCCATCTTGCGCAGCAGTTGCTCGCGCTTTTCGGGAGGAAGGTGGGCGATCCGGTTGCGAATGTCGCTCATGGTGCTCGGTCGGTGAAGAAGGTGGGGCGAAGAGGGGGAGCGGCTCACTCCAGCTCGGACAGGAGGGACTCCAGCTCTTCCTCGCTCATGTTCTCGGTGCGGCTTTTGACGATGGCCACGGCCATGCCCGCGATAGTGGGCGTCTCGAAGAGCGTCCCCAGGCGCAGCTCCACCTGGAACGCCTGCCGGACGCGCGCCACGACCTGCGCGCCCACCAGCGAGTGTCCGCCCAGCTCGAAGAAGTCATCGTGGATGCCGGGCTCCGCGACGCCGAGCAGTTCCGCCCAGATGGCGGCGATCCCCTGCTCGACGGAGTCTCGGGGCGCCACGAAAGCGGTCCGCACGCCGCGCCGGGAGTGCCCGGCTCCCGTGCTCGTGGCCGGTGCCGTGCCGGTGCGCTCGCGCCGCAGCCACATCGCCTGCCGCGCGGAGAGGTCCGTGGTGGACACCGCCCAGCGGCCCTCGGCTCGCGCGGACAACAGCCGCCGCAGGGCGTCCGAGCCCTCGGCGAGCGTCATGTCCGACGCGCCAGGCACTTCACTGTCCTGATGCCAGCCGTCCCAGTCCACGCTGAGCCATTGCGTCCCGCCCGCCCGGGCGCGGTCGCACGCCAGCGTGTCCATGAAGGCATTGGCCGCCGCGTAGGCGCTGAACCCCGGGCCGCCCAGCACGGTGGACAGCGAGGACTGCAACACCACGAAGTCCAGCGGCGGCCCACCGGCCAGTGCGGCCGTGAGCCACCGGGTGCCATGCACCTTGGCGGCGAGCTGCTCCTCACTCCGCTCGCGCTCCAGGTCCACCAGCGGCACCGACGTCCGCGCGCCAATGATGCCCGCGGAGTGCACCACGCCATGCAGTGCCCCGAAGCGCGCCCGCGCGCGGGCCACCACGGACTCCAGCTCCGCCCGCCGGGACACGTCCGCCGACAGCACCAGCACCTGCGCGCCACGGGCCTCCATCGCCCGCAGGCGATGAATCTTCCGCGACACGTCATCCTCCTCGCCGTGCGCGCGCAGCCACGCGTCCCATTCTTCCGGAGAGGGGAAGGTCGAGCGGCCCACCAGCACCAGCCGCGCTCGCACCGCCGCCGCCAGGTGTTCGGCCAGGCCCAGGCCGATCCGTCCCAAGCCTCCGGTCAGCAGGTATACGCCCGCTTCACGCAGCGGCGCTGTGTCCGCGCTCGCGGAGGGCAGCCGCGTCGCCTCGAAGTGCTCGGCGTAGCGGCGCGAGCCGCGCCAGGCCACCACGGGCTCCGCCGCATCCAGGCGAACCTCCGCCGCCAGCCGTTCCAGCAGGCCCGCCTGCTTCGCCGCGTCCTCGGGCAGGCGCACGTCGATGCAGCGCGTGCGCAGCCCCACGTGCTCCTGCGGGACCACCTTGCAGGGGCCCACCATGAGCGCGCGGGCGGGCACCAGCGGCTCGTCTCCCGTCACCTCCAATGCGCCACTCACCAGCACCGCGACGTCCACCGGCCCATTCACCGGCCGGGCCTGGATCGCCCGCAGCAGGGCGACGAGGCCGTGGAAGCCCCGCTCCAGCTCCGTGGCGAGCGCCGCGTCTGCATCCCCACCGATGGTGGGGCCCAGGCCCCATGCGTGCACCACGCGCCGGGGCGTGCCCACGGCCTCCAGCAGCGCGCGGTAGTGCGCGGGTTCTCCAGGCACGAGCTCGAAGGTGCGCGCGTCGCGTTGGGAGAATCCGGACGCGGGCACCACTCGCACCACCTCCGAGCCCCCCGCCTCCAGTCGCGCCGCCAGCTCCGCGCCGAAGCCGGTGGCGTCGACGAAGGCGAGCACACGCTCACCACTGACAGCCGAGGGAGCAGGTGGCGGCGTGGGCTTCCAGGCCGGCTGGTAGAACCACTCCGCCGCGTCGTCCCGCTTGCGGAGCGCCGTCCCGGCCGTCCGGGGATCCGCCGCGGCGTGCGTTCCCGCCACGGCCTCCAGCCAGTAGTCCTCCCGCTGGAAGGGATAGGGCGGCAGCTCGACGCGGCGGTGCTCGCCCGGACCCTGGAGCCGCTCCACGTCCAGCTCCGCGCCCGCCAACCACAGCCGCCCCGCGGCATTCAGGAGCACCGCGGCGTCCGGCTGAGGATCCTGCGGCCGGCGCATCGAGGCGACAATCGTGCGCCCCGCCGCGTTCGTGGCCTGCCGCGCCAGCATCGTCAGCGCCTGCCCCGGCCCCACCTCCAACAGCAGCCGGTCCGGCTCCTCGAGCAGCGTCGCCACGCCTTCCGAGAAGCGCACGGGCCGCCGCACCTGCTCCGCCCACGCGCGAGGATCCGTCGCCTCCGCGTCGGTGAGCCAGGTGCCGGTGAGGTTCGAGACGCAGGGGATGGACGGAGGCGACAGGCGCACCCGGCGCAGCGCCTCTTCCAGGGGCCGCAGCATCGGCTCCAGCATCGCGGAGTGGCCGGCGTAGGTGCTGTGCAGCAGGCGGCACTCCACGCCGCGCGCCACCAGCTCCGCCTGAACCGCGTGCACGGCATCGGGAGGCCCCGACACGACGCACAGCGAGGGCGCGTTGCTGGCGGCGATGCCCACCGGCCTTCCCACCAGCAACGGGCGCACCTCTGCTTCAGGGAGTGACACGGACAGCATGGACCCCGCGGGCAGCTGCTGGATGAGCCGGGCGCGCAGCGCCAACATCGCCGTGGCGTCCTCCAGCGTGAAGATGCCCGCCACACAGGCCGCCGCGTACATGCCGACGCTGTGGCCGATGAGCGCCTGGGGCCGCACGCCCACGTCCATCCACCAGCGCGCCAGCGCGTACTCGATGGTGAAGAGCGCCGGGTGGCCGAACGTCGTCTGCTCCAGCTTCCGGGTGGCCTCCGCGTGCTCCGACGCGGCCGGGAAGAGGATGCGCCGCAAGTCGGAGCCCAGGTGCGGGGTGAAGCGCTCGCAGCACGCGTCCACGTGCTCGCGGAAGCGGGGCTCCGCGGCGTACAGGCCGCGGCCCATGTCCACATGGTGCGAGCCCTGACCGGGGAAGAGGAACGCCACCGAGCAACGCCCGTCCCCCGCGACCTCCGTGAGCAGCCGCGCGTCGCGTGCCGCCAGCGCCTCCCGGGCCTCGCGCGCGTCCTGGGACACCAGCACCCGCCGGTGCTCGAAGCGACGACGTCCCACCATCAGCGTGTGGGCGACGTCCGCCAGCGCAACCTCCGGGTGCTGCTCCAGGTGCGTGGCCAGCCGGTCCGTCATCTCCTCCAGCGCGGGCGCGGTCCGAGCGGACAGGGCCAGGAGCTGCCACGGGCGCTGCGCGGGCGTGCGCTGCGCGGGCGTGGGTGCCTCCTCCAGCACCACGTGCGCGTTGGTGCCTCCCATGCCGAAGGAGCTCACACCCGCGCGTCGGGACTTCGCGCCGGGCCACGGCCGCGACGCGGTGTTGACGGCGAAGGGACCGTCGTCGAAGGGGACGCGCGGGTTGGGATTCTGGAAGTGCAGACTGGGGGGAAGTCGCCGGTGCGCCAGCGCCAGCGCCGTCTTGATGAGACTCACCACGCCGGCCGCCGCGTCCATGTGGCCCAGGTTGCTCTTCACCGAGCCCAGGGCGATGGAGCCCCGAGGCAGCCCCTGGAACACCTGGTTGAGCGCGGCCACTTCAATGGGGTCTCCCAGTTGGGTGGCCGTCCCATGGGCCTCCACGTACTGAATGGAGTCGGGATCCACGCACGCCACCGCGAGCGCTTCGGAGATGACCTGGGACTGTCCGTCCACGCTGGGCGCGGTGAAGCCCACCTTGTCCGCGCCGTCGTTGTTGATGGCCGACCCGCGGATGACCGCGTGGATGCGGTCTCCTGCCTCCAGCGCGTCCGACAGCCTCTTGAGCGCCACCACCGCCACGCCCGAGCCGCCAATGGTGCCTTCGCCCCGAGCGTCGAAGGGACGGCAGCGTCCATCCGGAGAGAGGATGCCTCCGTCCCGATACGAGTAGCCGGCGCGCTGGGGCAGCGCCAGCGCGACACCGCCCGCGAGCGACAGGTCCGACTCGCCGGACAGCAGGCTCTGGCAGGCCAGGTGCACCGCCACCAGTGACGTGGAGCACGCCGTCTGCACGGTGAGGCTCGGGCCGCGCAGGTCCAGGCGGTGGGAGACGCGCGTGGCGAGGAAGTCCTTCTCGTTGGCCACCATCAGCGAGAACAGGCCCTGCGACGCCACCAGGTCCGGCCGGGTCAGCAGGTTCGCGATGAGGTAGGTGCTCCGGCCCTCGCCCGCGAAGACGGACGTGGCGCCACGCCCACGTGCGTCCCCATGGCCGGAGCGCTCCAGCGCCTCCCACGCGCACTCCAGGAAGAGGCGGTGCTGGGGATCCAGCAACTCCGCCTCGCGGGGGCTGTATCCGAAGAAGGCCGCGTCGAAGGCGGCCACGCCGTCCAGGACGAAGCCTTCGCGCACGTAGCCCGGCTGCTCGCGCACGGTGCGAGGCACTCCAGCCGCCTCCAGCTCCGCGTCGGAGAAGGACGTGCGCGGCTCGACGCCGTCGTCGATCAACCGCCAGAAGGATTCGGGATCGCGAACGCCCGGAACGCGCAGCGCCATGCCGACGATGGCGACGGACTCGGACGGGGATGAAGGGTCCTGAGCCATCACGCGCTTCCCTTCTTGCGGCGGCTCAGTCGCTGCTCCCGTTGTTGATCCATGCGCTCCTTGCGGCCCTCGCCGCGCTCCTGGCTGGACTCCAGCCGCGAGCCTCCGCCGGACTGGGACAGGTGTTCGGCCAGACCCGCGATGGTGGGGTACTGGAAGAGCACGGGCAGGGAGAGCCGCAGGTCCAGCGTCGTCTGGAGGCGCTCCTGCACGCGGACGATGAGCAGGGAGTTGCCGCCCACGTCGAAGAAGCGCTCGTGGCGTCCCACGCGCTTGAGGCCCAGCAGCTCGCACCAGAGAGCCGCCAGCGTGCGCTCCAGATCACCCTGCGGCTCCACGTAGCCCTGACCGCCGCCGACATGGGTCTCGTCGGGAGCGGGCAGCGCGCGCGTGTCCACCTTGCCGCTAGCGGTGAGGGGCAGCGCGTCCAGGAACACGAACGCCGCCGGCACCATGTACTCCGGCACGCGCTCGCGCAGGTATGTGCGCAGCGCCGCCGCATCGTGCCCGGGCTCGCGCGAGACGACGTAGGAGACGAGGCGGTGGAGAGAAGGCGAGTCCTCGCGAAGCAGCGTGAAGGCGTCGAGGACGGAGGAGTGGTCGCGAAGGAGGGAAGAGACTTCGGAGGGCTCGATGCGGAAGCCGCGCAGCTTCACCTGGGAGTCGAGGCGTCCGAGGAACTCGAGGCGACCGGAGGGCAGCCAGCGGACGCGGTCACCGGTGCGGTAGAGGCGCTCGCCCGGCTCGCGCGAGAACGGATGAGGAATGAACTTCTCCGCAGTGAGCGAGGGCTGTCCTAGGTAGCCGCGAGCGACGCCGGGGCCGGAGACGAAGAGCTCACCGGGGACGCCGACGGGGACGGGCCGCAGGAGTGAGTCGAGGACGAAGAGGCGGACGTTGGGGAACGGAGCGCCAATGGTGGGCTGAGAGGGATTGAGCTGCGACTCGATGGAAGCGCAGACAGTCACTTCAGTGGGTCCGTAGGCGTTGAGCAGGAGGCGCTGGGGGTGTGCCCAGCGGGAAGCGACGGCAGCCGGAAGCGCCTCGCCAGCGGAGATGACGGTGCGCAGGGAGTCGAGCCCAGAGGGGTCGAGCTGCGCGAGGACGGACGGGGTGAGGGTGACGGCGGAGATGGAGCGGGCGCGGAGCAGGGAGTGGAGAGGAGTCCCTGGGAGGAGTTGGTCACGAGGGGCGAGGTGGAGGCAGGCGCCCGCGAGGAGAGAGGAGAAGACCTCGCAGACGCAGGCATCGAAGCCGATGGAGGCGAACTGGAGGACGTGGGAGGAGGAGTCGAAGCGGTGCTCGCGAACGGCGGCGAGGGCGGTGTTGGAGAGGCCGCGATGGGTGAGGAGGGTGCCCTTGGGCTTGCCGGTGGAGCCAGAGGTGTAGATGACGTAGGCGAGCGAGTCGGGCAGGGAGCGGGGAGGAGGCGGCTGGGTGGAGCGGGAGGCCACCTGACTCCAATCCGCGTCCACGCACACCGAAGCGCCGGCATGCGCGGGCAGCACGGACTTCAAGCGCTCCTGGGTGAGGACCACGCGAGCGCCGGAGTCGGCGAGCATGAACGCGAGTCGGTCCGCGGGCAGGGTTGGATCCAGGGGCACCCAGGCGCCACCGGCCTTGAGTACGGCGAGCATCGAGACGACGAGGTCGAAGGAGTGCTCGACGCAGAGCGCGACGCGGATCTCGGGACCGACGCCGTAAGCGCGCAGATGCCAGGCGAGCTGGTTGGCGCGTTCGTCGAGCTGCTGGAACGAGAGGGTGTCGTCGCCGGAGGCGAGCGCGGGGGCCTCGGGCGAGCGGGCCACCTGGGCTTCGAAGATCTGGTGGACGAGGCGCTCCTGGGGGAAGGCCACGTCGCTGGCGTTCCACTCCACCAGCACCTGATGACGCTCTTGTTCCGGAAGGAGCGACAGCGAGGCGAGCGGGCGGGCCGGCGCGGCGATGACCTCGGTGAGCAACGCGGACAGGTGATCCGCCATGCGCGCCACCGTGGCCTCGTCATGGAGGTCGGTGTTGTATTCGAACGACGCGCGGAGGCCTTCGTCGGTGTCGGTGAAGGAGACGGTCAGGTCGAACTTGGCGCCCTGTCCATCCAGGGGCACCGGGCGCGCGATGAGGCCGGGCAGTGCCTGCTCGACGTGCAGGTCCTGCTGGTAGGCCACCATCACCTGGAAGAGGGGTGAGCGGCTGAGGTCGCGCTCGGGCTGGAGCGCCTCCACCAGCTTCTCGAAGGGCACGTCCTGGTGCGCGAGCGCGCCCAGGGTGGATTCGCGCGCCTGGGCGAGCAGCTCCCGGAAGCTGATGCGTGGATCGAACCGGGCACGTAGCACCAGCGTGTTGACGAAGAATCCGACGAGCGCCTCCATCCCGGCATGCGTGCGGCCGGAGACGGGAGCGCCCACGGTGAAGTCGTCCTGGCCCGAGTAGTGATGCAGCAGCGCCTGCGTCGTCGCCAGCAGGGTCATGAACGGGGTGACGCCTTCAGCGCGGTGGAAAGCGCGCAGCGCTTCGGAGAGCGGGCGCGGCAGCATCCGGGTGAGGAGGGCGCCGTTGAACGTCTGCAGCGCCGGACGCGGACGGTCCGTGGGCAGTCGCAACGCATGCGGTGCGCCGTGGAGTTGCTGGCGCCACCACCCGAGCTGCGCGTCGAGCACGTCGCCCTGGAGCCAGGAGCGCTGCCACAGGGCGTAGTCCGCGTACTGCACCGGCAGCGGCGGAAGCGGCGACGCCTCGTCGCGAAGGAAGGCGTCGTAGAGCGCGGCCAGCTCACGCAGCACCACCTCCGAGGATCCGCCGTCGGAGACGATGTGATGCATCACCACCACCAGCACATGGTGATCCGCATCGAGCCGCACCAGCGTGGTGCGCAGCAGCGGTCCATGCGCAAGGTCGAAGGGCCGCCGGGCCTCATCGCTGGCGATGCGGAGCGCTTCCGGATCGCGCTGCTCCGAAGACAGCTCCCTCAGATCCACCAGGGTGAGCGGAGACGTGAGCACGGGGTGGATGAGCTGCACCGGGCCCTCAGGGCTGTCCTGGAACGTCGTCCGGAAAGATTCGTGACGACGGATCAGTTCGTCGAAGGCCGACTGGAGCGCGGGGAGGTGAAGGGGGCCGGTGAGCCGGAGCGCGGAGGGGATGTTGTAGAAGGCGCTTTGGGGCTGCCAGCGGTCGAGGAACCAGAGGCGCTGCTGGGCGAAGGAGAGAGGCGGAGGCGCGCCATCGCGAGGTGAGGGGCGAAGAGGAGGCGCGGAAGAAGAGACGGAGGAAGCACGAAGCGCATCGAGGCGCTGGGCGAGGAGCGCGGGAGAAGAGGCCTCGAAGAGAGCGCGAAGGGGCAGCTCCATGCCGAGGGCTTCGCGCACATGGGCGACGAGGCGGGTGGCGAGGAGTGAGTGGCCACCGAGAGCGAAGAAGTCGTCGTGAATGCCGACGCGCTCCAGGCGCAGGAGGCGAGCGAAGAGGCCGCAGAGGAGGGCCTCGGTGCGCGTGCGGGGCGGGACGAAGGATGCGGCGCGGGAGGCGTCGGCGTCGGGGAGAGGAAGGGCCTTGCGGTCCACCTTGCCGTTGGAGCTGAGGGGCAGGGTGTCCAGCACCACGAAGGCGGCGGGCACCATGTACTCGGGAAGCCCCTGACTCAGATGGAGCTTGAGGACTTCGACCTCCAGCGATGCATCCGCCTTGGGCGTGACGTACGCAACGAGACGCGCGTCGCCGGGGGAGTCCTGGCGAACGAGGACGACGACGTCACGCACGGCGGGCAGTTGGCGCAGGGAGGCTTCGATTTCACCCAACTCAATGCGGAAGCCGCGCAGCTTCACCTGGAAGTCGATGCGGCCCAGGAAGTCGAGGGAGCCGTCGGGCAACCAGCGGACGCGATCACCCGTGCGGTAGAGGCGCGCGCCAGGTGAGGACGAGAAGGGGTTCGGAATGAAGGAGACGGAGGTGCGAGAGGAGTCGAAGAGATAGCCGCGGCCGACACCCGTGCCCGCGACGAAGAGCTCACCGGGAATGCCGAGGGGGCAGGGCCGCAGGAGAGAGTCGAGGACGTAGAGGCGGGTGTTGCAGACGGGGCGCCCGATGGGGACGACGGAGGAGGCCGGAGGGGAGGAGAGGACTGCGTGGGTGACGTCGTCAGAGCACTCGGTGGGGCCGTAGGCATTGACGAGGGGAATTGCGGGCCACGCGAGAAGCCAGCGGCGAGCGGTTTCCGCCGGAAGGGCCTCACCCGTGGGAACCATGAATCGCAGGCGGGAGAGGGCGGGACGTGCGGATCCGCGAGAGTCGGCCTCGTCGAGCAGGGCGCTCAGCAGCGAGGGGACGGACTCGACGATGGAGACGGCGTGGGCCTCCAGTGCGTTGAGGAGGGCAGAAGGCGAATGCGCGACGTCGTCACCGAGCACGAGCGTCTGGCCACCGACGAGCAGGGCGACGAAGGACTGCCAGACGGAGATGTCGAAGCACTGAGAGGCCGTCTGGGCGACGACGTCCTTGGGACCGAGGCCGAGAGCAAGCACCTTGGCATGCAGGTGGTTGAGCATGCCGCGCTGCTCGACCATGGCGCCCTTGGGGGTGCCGGTAGAGCCGGAGGTGAAGATGACGTAGGCGAGGTGCGAAGGAGACGCGCGAGGCGAGAGACGCGAAGAGGGAACGTCCGCGTTCAGAGAGGCTTCGAGCGAAAGGACGCGCGGGCGAGAGTCCTCGGGAAGCAGCGCGAGTGTGGAAGCCAGCAGCGGCGCGAAGACATCAGCGACGAGGACGAAGGGAGCGCGGCTGAGAGAAAGGATCTGAGCGAGGCGCTGGGGCGGGTGGAGCGGGTCGAGGGGCAGCCAAGCAGCGCCGGCCTTGAGGACGCCAAGGTTGGAAGCGACGAAGTCGCAGCCGCGAGGAGCCAGCAGGGCGACGAGGGAATCGGGCTGGACGCCAGACGCGACGAGGAGGTGGGCGAGGCGGTTGGAGCGGGCGTCGAGGGCGCGGTAGCTGAAGGAAGAAGACGCGTCGCGGACAGCGACGGCGTCGGGGGCGCGGTCGGCTTGAGCCTCGAAGAGCTGGTGGAAGCAGACGTCGAGAGGGACGTCGGCGTCGGTGCGGTTGAAGTCGAGGAGCACCTGACGCTGCTCGGCCTCGGGCATGAGGGGCAGCGAGGACAGCGACGCCTCAGGGCGAGCGACGGCGGCCTCCAGCACCGTGCGCAGATGCTGGGTGAGGCGCGCGATGGTCGCCTCCTCGAACAGATCGGTGCTGTACTCGAAGCGGCCGCGCAGGCCGTCGTCGGCCGCGGTCAGCACCAGCTCCAGGTCGAACTTGGAGGTGCCGTGATCCACGTCCAGCCGGTGCAGCTCCAGGCCCGCGTGGGCGGTCTCCGGCAAGCGGTTGTTCTGGAACGTGAACATCACCTGGAACAGCGGTGAGCGGCTCAGGTCGCGCCGGGGCTGGAGCGCCTCCACCAGCTTCTCGAAGGGCACATCCTGGTGCGCGTAGGCCCCAAGCGCCGCCGTGCGCACGCGCGTGAGCAGCTCCCGGAAGGAGATCGCGTCATCCAGACGCGTGCGCAGCACCAGCGTGTTGGCGAAGAAGCCAATCAACCCCTCCAGCTCGACGCGGCTCCGGCTGGCGACAGGCATGCCAATGCAGAGGTCGTCCTGGCCCGAGTACCGGTGCAACACCACCTCGAACGCGGACAGCAGCACCATGAACGGGGTGACGCCTTCACGCCGGCTCAGCGCCTCGACCGCGTCGGACAGCTCGCGGGGCAGGTGGACGAACCAGCTCGCGCCCTGGAGGGACTGGACCGCGGGGCGCGGCTTGTCGGTGGGCAGCTCCAGGACGCGCGGAGCGTCCCCCAACTGCTGACGCCAGTACGCCAGCTGCGTCTCCAGAGCCTCGTCCCGCAGCCACTGCCGCTGCCACGCGGCGTGATCCGCGACCTGGATGGGCAGGTCGGAGAGCGGCGAGGGCTGGCCCCGGGTGAACGCCGCGTAGAGGGCCATCAGGTCCTCGACGAGCACGTTCATGGACCAGCCGTCGGAGACGATATGGTGCATGGTCAGCAGCAGCACATGCTCGCGTTCGGCCAGGCGCAGCAGCGTGACGCGCAGGAGGGGACCGCGCGTCAGGTCGAAGGGCCGGCGCGCCTCCGCGGTGGCCCGGTGCTGGACCTCCGCCTCGCGCTCCGCCAGGGAGCGCGCCGACACGTCGATGACCGTGAAGTCGGGAGCCAGCGAGTCCGCGATGCGCTGCTCGGGTCCCTCCACGCCCTCGTGGAAGGTGGTGCGCAGGGACTCGTGGCGATAGGTGAGGGCGGAGAAGCCGCGGCGCAGGGACTCCACGTCCAGCGCTCCGCTGACGCGCACGGCGGCCGGCACGTTGTACGCGACGCTGCCCGGCTCCAACTGCTCCAGCAACCAGAGGCGCTGCTGCGCGAAGGACAGCGCCAGGGGCCCGGTGCGCTCCGCCGGTGAGAGCGGAGGCGACTGCCGGCCCTGCCTGGCCGCGCGCAACGCATCCACCTTCTCCGCGAGCGCCGCCAGGGTCGGGGCCTCGAAGAGGCTGCTCAGGGGCAGCTCCACCTGAAGCGCCTCGCGGATCCGCGAGACGGCCTGGGTGGCCAGCAGCGAGTGCCCGCCCAGCTCGAAGAAGTGGTCATACGCGCCCACGCGCTCCACGCGCAGGACGCGAGCCCACACGGAGGCCAACAACTCCTCGGTGAAGGTGCGCGGCGCGACGGTGCCGGACTCCACGGGAGCGGCCTCCGGCGCGGGCAGCGCCTTGCGGTCCACTTTGCCGTTGGGCGTGAGGGGCAGCGCGGCCAGGGTGACGAAGGCGGACGGCACCATGTAGCGGGGCAGGTGCCGCTGCACTGCTTCCTTGAGGACTGCCGCGTCCGGCACGTGGCCGGGCTGGGCCACGACGTAGGCCACCAGCCGCTTCTCGCCCTGAGCTTCCGAGCGCGCGTGGACGACGACGTCCCGCACGGACGCGTGAGCGCGGAGCACCGCCTCCACCTCGCCCAGTTCGATGCGGAAGCCGCGCACCTT
This sequence comes from Corallococcus sp. CA041A, assembly GCF_003612075.1. NCBI lineage: Bacteria > Pseudomonadati > Myxococcota > Myxococcia > Myxococcales > Myxococcaceae > Corallococcus > Corallococcus sp. CA041A. The sequence goes on along the minus strand of NZ_RAWF01000001.1, from coordinate 26,979 downwards.
CACCTGGTTGTCGATGCGGCCCAGGTACTCCAGGTCGCCGTCCGGCAGCTGCCGGACCAGGTCCCCGGTGCGGTAGAGCCGCGCGCCGGGCTCGCGTGAGAGCGGATGGGGGATGAACCGCTCCGCGGTGAGCTCCGGCCGGTGGAGATACCCACGGGCCTGCCCCGCGCCTCCCAGGTGCAGCTCACCGGGGACGCCCAGGGGCACGGGGCGTCCGCGCGCATCCAGCACCCATGCGGAGGTGCCGGGCAGCGGGCGCCCGATGGTGGGCTCGCCGCGCGCGTCCTGGGGAACCCGCGTGAACGTGGAGTAGGTGGTGTCCTCCGTGGGGCCGTACAGGTTGAAGACGTGCTCCACGTGGCCCGTGCGGTACAGGTCCGCCACCAGCGAGCCTGGGAGCGCCTCGCCCGCCAGGTTCACCGTGCGCAGGGACGCGGGCAGTGCACCGGCCCGCACCAGCTCCGTCATGGCCGACGGCACCGTGTTGACGAGCGTCACCTCACCCGCCGCCGCGAGCCCCGCCAACGCCAGCGCGTTGTCCGCGAGGATGACGGTGCCTCCCCGTGCCAGCGGGGCGAACATCTCGAAGAAGGACAGGTCGAAGCAGAACGACGTCGCGGCCAGCACACCGGACAGCTGCTCGCGCGAGAACACCGACAGCGCCCAGCGCAGGAAGGCCACCGCGCTGCGGTGCTCCAGCGCCACGCCCTTGGGCCGGCCGGTGGATCCGGACGTGTAGAGGACGTAGGCCAGGGAGTCCGGCCCGGTGCTCGCGGGCGCCAGCGGAGCCAGCAACACCGGAACCTCCGCGCCCGCCTCCAACCGGACGACCCGCGCTCCGTGCGAGGGCAGCGTCGCCTCCAGCTTCGCCGTGGTGATCAGCACCGGCGCCTGGGAGTCCTCCAGCATGAACGCCAGCCGCTCGGCGGGGTAGGCCGGATCCAACGGGACGTAGGCTCCGCCCGCGCGCATCACGCCCAGTAGGGCGATGACGAGCTCTGGCGTGCGCTCCATGCACACGGCGACGCGCGTCTCCGGGCCCGCGCCAAGCTCACGCAGCGTGTGCGCCAGTTGGCGCGTGCGCGACTCCAGCTCGCCGTAGGTGAGCCGCCGCGCCTCATGCACCAGCGCCACCGCGTCCGGCGTGCGCGCGGCCTGTGCCTCCACCAGGTGATGGACACAGGTCTCCCCCGGAAGCTCGGCGTGCGTCCCGCTCCACGCGCGCAGTTGCTGCCACTCGCGCTCGGGCAGCAGCTCCGCCCGGTCGTAGCGGCTCTGAGGCGCCTTCGACATGGCGCCGAGCACGCTCAGGTAATGCGCCTTGATGGACTCCACCTGCTCGGCGCCCAGGCCGTTGCAGTCCAGGGCGATGTGCAGCTCGGTGCTGGCCGTGTTGACGTTGAAGTAGGCCGTCCAGGCGAAGTACGTCTGGTCGGTGGCCATCATGTCCAGGACCTCCAGCCCGCGCAGCTCGCGCAGCCGGTCCAGGATGTGGAACTGGGTGAAGTTGAAGGCCGTGTCGAAGAGCGGCTGCCCGCCTCCGAAGGTCTTCTGCAGCTCCGCCAGCGGGAAGCGCCGGTGCGGCAGCCGGGCGCGCTCCGCCTCGAAGGCATCGCGCGTCAGGTCCAGCCACGACCCGCCCGCCACGTCCATGCACAGCGGCAGCGTGTTGAGGAAGATGCCCAGCACCTGATCGCCGCCGGGCACCTCCGGGCGTCCGTTGGCGATGATGCCCGTCACCACCTGGTCCTTCCCGGTCAGCAGCGCCACGACGCGCGCGTGCGCGGCGACGAGGACGCTCTTGAGCGGGAGGGTCGTCTCGGTGGCGATCTGCTTGAGGCCGGTGAGCACCTCGTCGGCCACCGGGAAGATGATCCGCAGGTGCTGTCCGGCCGGCTCTCCTTCGGCCAGCGGCCAGGGCATGAGCGGAGCGCGCTCCAGTCGAGACAGCTCCCAGGCCCAGAAGTTCTTCGACGCCTCGGAGGCCAGCGCCGCCCGCTCCAGGGCGATGAAGTCCCGGTAGGTGGTGGCCGGAGGAGGCTCCACCGGCGTCGGGCCGTCCAGCGATGCCACGTAGAGCCGCAGCAGCTCCGACCACAGCGAGGCCACGCTCCAGCCGTCCAGGAAGGGCTCGGACAGGGTGATGCGGAAATCGTCGTCGGTGAGGCGGTGGACGTTGATCCGGATGAGCGGCGGCGCGCGCCAGGTGAAGCCCAGACGGCGCTCGGCCTGGCTCCAGGCCTTGAAGTCCTGCCGCTGCTCCTTCTCCGGGCGATCCCGCCAGTCGAACACCGCGAGCGGCGCCTGCGCGTGCGTGTACACCAGCTGCAACGGTTCGCTGAAGGAGACGTCGAAGGCCGAGCGCAGCATGGGGTGGCGCCGCGCCATCTGTTCAAGCGCCCGTCGCAGCGCGTCCTCGTCGAAGCGCACCCGGACGTGGAAGCTGGTGAGGTAGACCTCGTAGCCCTGGCGCAGCTCCGCGTGGAAGACGAAGCCCGCCTGCAACCGCGACAGCGGATAGGCGTCCGAAAGGCCCGCGGGCAGCGCCGCGAGGTCCGCGTCGGACACCAGCGAGAAGGGCTCGGTGCGCACGGCGGTCTCACCCGAGCGGCGCAGCGCCTGGGCCAGCGCGCCCACCGTCTGGTGGTCGAACATCTCCGCGATGCTGAGCGTGAGCCCCCGCTCGCGGGCCCGCGCCACCACGCGCAGGCTGCGGATGGAGTCGCCTCCCAGCTCGAAGAAGTTGTCGTCCACGCCCACCTGATCCACGCCCAGCGCCTCGCTCCACACCTGGCACAGCAGCCGCTCCAGGTCGTTGGTGGGCGCCACGTAGCCCTCGCTCAACGACGGGCGCAGACGCTCCGGTGCGGGCAGCGCCCGGCGGTTCACCTTGCCGTTGGCGGTGAGCGGGAGGGTGTCCAGGAAGACGAAGGCGGCGGGCACCATGTGCTCGGGCAGCCGCTCACGCAGGAAGGCGCGCAGCTCGCCCACGGTGGGCGCTTGCGCATCCGGACGCGCCACCAGGTAGGCCACCAGTTGCTTCTCGCCAGCGGCGTCCTCGCGCGGCACGACCACCACTTCGCGCAGCGCGGGGTGCCGGGCAATGGAGCTCTCCATCTCACCCAGCTCGATGCGGAAGCCGCGCACCTTCACCTGATCATCCAGGCGGCCCAGGTACTCCACGTCGCCGTCTGGCAGTCCGCGGGCCAGGTCTCCGCTGCGGTAGAGGCGGGCGCCTGTCCCCGGGCGGAAGGGGTCGTCCAGGAAGCGCTGCTGATTGAGTTCAGGCCGCTGGAGGTAGCCGCGCGCGACGCCCGCGCCGCCGACATACAACTCACCGGGCACGCCCACCGGCACCGGCTGCTGGTGCTTGTCCAACAGCAACAGGGACAGGTCCTGGATGGGCGCGCCAATCACGCTGCCCGGCGCCTCGTCCACGTCACGCGCGCGCAGGGGCCGGTAGGTGACATGCACCGTCGTTTCGGTGATGCCGTACATGTTGACCAGCCGGGGCCGCGCGTCCCCGTGACGCTCGAACCAGGGGCGCAGGCTGCCCAGCGGCAGGGCCTCGCCGCCGAAGATGACGTGGCGCAGGGCCAGGGCGTCGGCCGGCGCCGTCAGGTCCTCCTGGATGAGCGAACGGAAGGCGGACGGCGTCTGGTTGAGAATGGTGACCTGCTCGGCGCGCAGCAGCGCGTGGAAGGCCTCCGGGGAACGGCTCACCCGGTACGGCACCACCACCAGCCGGCCGCCGTACAGCAGCGCGCCCCACAGTTCCCACACGGAGAAGTCGAACGCGATGGAGTGGAACAGCGTCCAGACGTCGGAGCTGTCGAAGCGGAAGTCGTCCCAGGTGGCGTCGAAGAGCCGCGTGACGTTGGCGTGCGTCACCTGCACGCCCTTGGGGCGCCCCGTGGAGCCCGATGTGTAGATGACGTACGCGAGCAGATCGCCCGACACCGCGACGTCAGGCCGCGAGCGCGGCGCGTCGGCGAGGCCCGGCGACTCCTCATCCAGTGCGACCACGTGGACCGCCACGTCACCCAGGGAGTCCGCCAGCCGGCGCTGCGTGAGCAGCACGCGAGCCTGACTGTCCTCCAGCATGAATCGGGCCCGCTCGGCGGGGTAGGCCGTGTCGATGGGCACGTACGCCGCCCCCGCCTTCAGGATGGCGAGCACGGCCACCACCATGTCCAGCGAACGCTCCAGGTACAGCCCCACCAGGTCGCCCGGCACGACGCCCTGGTGCACCAGATGGTGGGCCACCTGATTGGCGCGGGCGTCCAGCTCCGCGTAGGTCCACGAGCGCTCCTCGAGCGTCACCGCCACGGCGTCCGGCCGCTCCGCCACGCGCGCCTCGAAGCGCTGATGCAGGCAGGCCTCGCCCCGGGGCTCCACGCGGAGCGAACGGGGAGGACGCGTGAGCGCCTCGCGCTCCTCCGCCGACAGCAGGGGCAGCCGGGAGATGGGTCGCGAGGGATCCTCCGCGATGCCCTCCAGCAGCCGCTCCAGGTGCCCGGCCATGCGGACCACGGTGGCCGCGTCCAGCAGGTCCACGTTGTAGCGGAGCGAACCCGCGAGCGTGCCCTCCACCTCGGCGAACGTCAGCGTGAGGTCGAAGGGGGCGACGTGCCGCGCGAGCGCGAGTGACTCCACCTCCAGCTCACCCAGGCGCATCCGCAGCCCGCTCTCATCCAGGGCGAAGCCGCTCAGGTCCTCTTGTCCGGGCAGCGACGCGCGCTGCAACACCAGCTCCACCTGGGCGAGCGGAGGCCGGCTGGGATCGCGCCGCACGCGCAGCCGGTCCACCAGCGTGGTGAAGGGCAGCTCCTGGTGGGCCAGCGCGTCCACCACCACGCCCCGCGCGCGCTCCATCAGCTCCAGGAAGGACGGCTCGCCGCTCAGGTCTCCGCGCAGCACCACCTGGTTGACCAGGTAACCCACCACGCTCGCCAGCTGCGGCCGGGGGCGGCCGTTGACGGGAGAGCCCACCCAGACGTCCTCCTGTCCGGTGTAGCGATGCAGGAGCGTCTGGAACGAGGCGAGCAGCAGCGTGAAGAGCGTGACGCCGCGCTCGCGGGCCAGCGTGAAGAGCCGCTGGGCCAGCGGCGCCGGAAGCCGGAAGGCATGCGCCGCGCCCGCGTAGGTCTGCACCGGCGGACGCGCGCGGAAGCGGGGCAGCTCCAGCGGCGTGGGCTCACCGGCAAGCCGCTCCTTCCAGTGCTCCCAAAGCCGCTCGCCGTCGCGCGCGAGGACTTCGCGCAGCTGACGCTCGACGCCTGGCATGTCCAACCGCACCGGGGGCAGGGCCGGCGGCTGGTGACGGAGCTCGCCCTCGTACAGCGCGCCCAGGTCGTGGAGCAGCACCGCCATGGACACCAGGTCCACGATGATGTGATGGACGCCCAGGATGAGCACGTGCTCGCCCGCGGGGCGCGCCAGGACGTGCACGCGCATCAACGGCCCGGAGGCGAGGTCGAAGGGCCGGGCCGCCTCTTCGCCCAGGAACTGCTCCAGCCGCGCTGCGTCCCACGCGGTGGCGTCCTCGTGGACGAAGTGGACCGGGGCGTGGGGCAGGATGCGCTGGACGGGCTGGCCCTCCACGCGGACGAAGAGGGTGCGCAGGCTGGCGTGACGGTCGACCAGTGCCTGGAAGGCGCGCTGCAACGCGAGCACGTCCAGCGCGGAGCGGATCCGCAAGGCCTGCGTGACGTTGTACTCGGTGGTGTGCGGGGAGAGCTGGTGCTGGAACCAGAGCCCCCACTGGCCGGGGGTGAGCGCGTAGTCCCCGGGCGCCACCGTCGTCGTCTCGGAGGCGGGCACGTGCTCCGCGGCTTCGAGCGCCTGCACGAGGAAGCCCGCGAGCTCCTCCGGCGTGGGGCCGCTCAACACGCGCTGGAGCGGGAGCGTCACGCCCAGGTGCTGCTCGACGGCGTGGCCCAGCTCCACGATGCCCAGCGAGTCCAGTCCCAGCTGGCTCACCCGGACCGCCGGCTCCACGGCCGACACCGGGGCGCGCAGGGCCCGCGCCAGCTCGCGCCGCACCCAATCGAGCAGGGCCTGCTGCCGCTCGGCGACGGGCATGGCCCGCAGCGTGGCCACGTCCGGCCCAGGCCCGGCGTCGGGGCTCGCGTCCTCAGCGGAGGCGCGCGTCAGCACGGAGCGGCCCACCACCCGGATCTGGCCCTCGCCCAGCCACTGCCGGCACGTGCTGCGCATCAGCTTGCCACTGGAGGTCTTGGGCACCGCGCCGTGGGGCACCAGCACCACGGTGTCGAGCCGCAGCTCGTGTTCCTGCTCCATGGCCGCGCGCACCGCGGCGGCCACCGCCTCCACGTCCACCGTCTCGTCGCCCACCTCGACGACCATCACCACCCGCTCGCCCTCCGACGCGTCCTCGGAGAAGGCCGCGTTGCAGCCCGGCCGGATCGCCGGGTGGCTGCGCTCGGCCGTCAGCTCCAGGTCCTGGGGGTAGTGGTTGCGGCCGCGGACGATGATCAGGTCCTTGCGGCGGCCGGTGATGAAGACCTCGCCGTCCCGCATGAAGCCCATGTCGCCCGTGCGCAGGAAGGGGCCCGTGCCATCCGCCAGACGGGCACGGAAGATCTCCTCGGACAGCTCGGGCCGGTTCCAGTAGCCGGCGGCCACGCTGGGGCCGGACACCCAGAGCTCGCCCACCTCGCCGGGGGCCCGGAGCTGGCACGTCCGTGGCTCCACCACCAGGATGTCGTGGTCGGGCAGAACCCTCCCGCTGCCCACCAGCACGCGGGCTTCCGGCGCGTCCGCGCTCGTGGGCACGGGCCGGTGGCCCTCCATGCTGGAGGCGACCACCGGGAGCAGCACGGGGGGCGCGGTCGTCACGCCGCCGGTGAGGGCGAGCGTCGCCTCCGCCAGGCCGTAGCCCGGCATGAAGGTCTCCATGCGGAAACCCTGGGGCGCGAAGGTCCGCGCGAAGCGCTCCAGCGTGTCCGGGCGGATGGGCTCCGCGCCGTTCATGGCGCCGCGCCAGTGGCTCAGGTCCAGCGTGGCCCGCTCCTCAGGCGTCGTCTTGCGCACGCACAGGTCGAACGCGAAGTTGGGGCCACCGGACACCTGGGCGCGAAGCCGCGACATCGCCTCCAGCCACCGCAGGGGCTTGCGGAGGAAGGACAGCGGCGACATGAGCGTCACCGGGTTGCCCGCGTACAGCGGGTTGAGGATGCCGGAGATGAGGCCCATGTCGTGGTACGGCGGCAGCCACATCACCCACCGGTCATCCTGCCGCAGGTCCAGGCCCAGCGTGATGATCCGCATGTTGGCCACGAGGTTGCCGTGGCGGACCATCACGCCCTTGGGCATGCCGGTGGAGCCGGACGTGTACTGAAGGAACGCCAGCGACCCGGCCGTCAGCTCCGGGCGCCGCCAGCCGTCCTCCAGCCCCTCGGGCAGCGCGTCGGTGGCGATCCACTCCAGGTCCCGCAGCTCCGGCGCCAGCTCGAAGATGTACTCCGCCAGCTCCAGGATGAAGGACGTGGTGAGCACCACCGTCGCCTGGGCGTCGCGGATGATGGCGCGCAGGCGCGGCAGCGTGCGCTCCAGCCGCGCCGGATCCGGCGGATACGCGGGCACCGCCACGGCGCCGCCCAGGACGCAGCCGAAGAACCCCGCGATGTATTCAGTGCCCGGCGGGTAGAGCAGCATCACCCGCTGTCCCGCGTGCCGCTCCGCCAGCCGCGCGCCAATGCGCCGCGCCCGTGTGAAGAGCCCCGCGTGCGTCAGCTCGGACTGCTCCCCCGGCTCGTCCTCCAGGAACGTGTAGACGGGGAAGTCCGCGCGCGTCTCCACCCGGAGCGCGAGGAGGTCCATCAGCGTGTCGGCCTTGGGATGAATGACTCGATCGTTCATGGCTCGGGGCGGGGCGGCGCGCGATGCGTGGAAGAAACGGAGGGGAGGGAAGCGTGGGGTGAAACCCGGGCGGCGATGCTCTTGGCCACCCGCGGCGACAGGGCGACCACCGTCAGCGTCGTGTTCACCGCGCCCTCGGAGGGCAGGGTGGGCAGCGCCACGTCCACGGCTTCAATCCCAGGCATCTCCAACGGCCGGGGAGGAGGGTGGGGCGCATGCGAAGGGCTCACGCCGCCGAAGCGGGCGCCGCCGCGACGGTCTTGCCCAGCTCCAGCTTGATGACCCGGTGCGCGAGGTGGAAGTAGCGGTCGTCGTGCGTGATGACGAGCACGCCCTTGCCCCGCGCGGCCAGCTCCGGAAGCAGCCGGCGGTAGAAGACCTCGCGGAACTCGGGGTCCTGGTCCGCCGCCCATTCATCGAACAGGTAGAACGGCTTGTCCTCCAGGAGCGCGACGACCATCGCCAGGCGCTTGCGCTGGCCGGTGGACAGGCTCGTCGTGGAGAACCGCCCGTTGACGACCTGGAGCTTCGTGTCCAGCTCGAACAGCCGCAGGTACTCCTGCACGCGTCCCTGGAGCGGGGCGAGGTCCACGCCGCGCAGGTTCTCGAAGAGGTGGAAGTCGGTGAAGATGGCGGAGAACGTGTTGCGGTACGCGTCCCGGTTCTGGTCCGTCACCGGGACCCCGTTCCAGAGCAGCTGCCCGGACCTGGGCGTGTAGAGCCCGGTGAGCAGCCTGGCCATCGTCGTCTTGCCGCTGCCGTTGCCACCCACCACGAACACCAGCTCCCCGGAGCGCAGCGCCAGGTCGATGGGGCCCACGCGGAAGGCGGCCTCCTCGCCCGCGTCGCTGAACGCGTACGTCGCCGACTCGACGACCACCTCCTGCCGCCCGTCGGCGGGCAGGGCCAGCGCGGCAGGGGCGGAGGGCTCCTCGGTGAGCGACTCGGTGAGCGAAAGCTCCAGCTGCTGGAGCTTGTCAAGCGCGATGCTCACCTGGGGCCAGCGGCCCACGTCCTCCAGCAGCCCTCGGAACGGCCCCCACATGTACATCAGCGACAGCACGTAGCCGCGCGTGGCGTCGGTGTCGTGCGCGCTGAGGGCGAAGACGCCGAAGAGCATCACGCCCAGCACCAGCCAGGTGAAGAAGTGCACGAAGCTGCCCATCAGCGCGACGCTGATGGCCGCGTGCATGCCCTTGAGCCGGGTGCGCTCCACGGCGGGTGCGTAGTCCTCCTCCATGAACGCCCGCCGGCGCGGCTCGTGGAGCTTGAGCTCCTTGATGCCGTCCAGCACCTGCTGCTGCTCGCGGAACAGGTCGTCCTGGGTGTCGCGCTCCTCGCGCCACAGGGGGACCATCTTGCGGGTCGCGAAGTAATAGAAGACCACCAGCAGCGTCATGGCGGGCAGGACCAGCATCATCCCGCGGGGCGACAACCACGCCATGTACCCCAGGCAGCCGAGCACGATGGTGGTGCAGACGATGAGCCCGGGGATCTTCGAGGCGATGTTGACGATGGCCTGCACATCCTGGGAGAGCGCCGCGAGCACGGGCCCCTTGCCAATGAGCTCCAGGCGCCGGTAGGGCGCGACGAGGATGCTGCGGCCCAGCTTGAGGCGCAGCTCCGCGGTGATGGAGCGCGACACCTTCGCCAGCAGCAGCTCCGGCACGGTGTTGCCCACCAGCACGCCCACGCTCAGGGCGATGAAGCCCACGAGCAGGGTCTTCAGGGTGGACTGGTCCGTGCCCAGCGCATGGCTGATCAGCGCGAGCAGGGCGCTGTTGCAAAGGCCGGAGAAGATGCCCGTGACCGCGATGACGATCATCGAGGTCCGGGAGCGACGCAGCAGGAGCGACAGCAGTGAGAACATGGAGGGCCTCTGCGGAGAGTCACTGCCCCAGATGCGGCGGAAGGAGCCTTCCCCTCCGCACGCGATGGGACGTCAGCGGGTGAGCTCCCAGAAGAAGTCGTTCACGGCGACGTGTTCGTCACGCGCGACGGCGACGTCGTAGACCCACTTGCCGACCGCCAGGTCCAGCACGCCGAGTCCGAAGGGCGAGAAGATGATGGGCTGGGTGCGGTCCACCTGGCAGCGGCCCAGGATGAGCTGCGCGAGCGTGCCCGTCACGAACCCCCGTCCGCCGCTCAGCTGCTCCGCGAGGTGGGGCGACGTGTTGGCCTTCATGACGTGTTCGACGTCGTCGACGATGTTGTGCGAGGCCAGGAGCAGCTCGGGAGCCAGGTCCCGCAGGGAGATGTTGAGGACGATGGGGTTGTGCGCCAGCAGGGCCGGGTCGCGGATGTAGGGCGCCCCGGCGACCGTCGCGAGGACGAGCAGGTCGCTGGAGCGCACCACGGTCTCCAGCTCCTTCTCGCAGCGGATGACGCCATGGCGCGCCGGCCGGCACGACTCCCGGGCGAAGCGCTCGGCCTCCGCGGGGACCAGGTCGTGCAGGAGGACTTCATCCACCTCCCAGCCCAGCTCCATGAGGAACGTGTAGATGTAGCGGGCGATGAGGCCATTGCCCACGATGCCCAGCCTGCGCACCTGGCGCTTCCGGCCGTTGAGCCACTCCGCCGCCAGCACCGCGGAGCCCGCGGTCCGCGCCGCGGAGATGATGGAGCTCTCCAGGCACGCGAAGGGGTAGCCCGTCTCGTAGTCATTGAGCAGCAGCACCGCGGAGGCGCGAGGGAAGCCCTTCGCGACGTTGTCCGGGTAGCTGGCGATCCACTTGATGCCGGACACGTTGGTGGTGCCGCCCAGGTAGGCCGGCAGCGCGATGATCCGGTCGCGAGGCCTCTCCGGGAAGCGCAGGAAGTAGCTGTCCGGGTTGACGCTCTGCTTCTCCTCGTGGGCGAGGTAGGCGTCCCGCACGCGGTCCACGCACTCCTGGGTCGCGCCCTGGATGATGGAGTGGATCGTCTTTCCGGTGATGACGTTGAAGGGGAAGGTCATGGGGTGTTCGAGGCTCGTGGACTCGCGCAGGAGCGCGGCGGCTCAGGAGAAGCGCGCGGTCCAGGAGGGGGAGAAGATGGTGTCCAGGTAGGCCGTCCCGCGGTCGGCGCACATGAAGAGGACGGTGGGAGGCGCAGGCAGCTCGCGGAAGCGGGGCAGGTAGCGTTTGACGGCCGCGAAGCACGAGCCCGAGGACCCGCCCACCAGCAGGTTGTGTTGCAGGAGCAGCTCCCGGCAGCACTGCACCGTTTCGTATTCCGGCACCAACACCACGTCATCGATGAGCGCGTGGTTGACCAGCTCAGGCCGCACGCTGGCGCCGATGCCGGGGATGAAGCGCTTGCCGGCCGCGCCGCCAAAGATGACGGAGCCCTGCGCGTCCACGGCGACCACGCGGATGGAGGGGAACACCTCCTTGAGCCGGCGGGACACGCCCGCGATGGTGCCTCCCGTGCTCACCCCGACGAAGACGTAGTCGAGCCGCTGGAACGTCCGGCGGATCTCCTCGCCGGTGAGCCAGTAGTGCGCCTCGACGACGTCAGGGTTGCCGTACTGGTTGGGCCAGAAGGCGCCCTGGATGGTGCCGCAGAGCTCCCGCACCTTGTTCAGGCGGGTCTTCAGGTAGCCGCCCATGTCGTCGCGCTCGGTGACCTTCACCACCTGCTCGCACGTGCGCTCCAGGAAGGACTCGTAACCGGGCGTGATGTTCGGATCGATGACCGGGATGAACTTCAGCCCCAGCAGCTTCGCGTACGTGGCCAGGGCCGACGCGAAGTTGCCGGAGGACGACTCCACGATGGTGGAGCCCTCGTGCAGCTCCCCTCGTTCGGCGGCGCGCTTGAGGACCCACAGCGCCGGCCGATCCTTGAGGCTGCCCACGGGATTCTGGCCTTCCAGCTTTGCGTGGAGATCCAGTCCCTCCCACGACAGCCGCACAGTGGGTGTTTCCTTCAGGACGAGCTGCAGGGCCGCAATTCGTTCGATAAGGGGGGTGTGTAGCACGGTGAGTGCTAGCGATAGTCCCTCAATAGTTGGAAGTCAACAATCGTTGGGAATCCGTGACAGAGTAGCATTTCATGTCACAGGGCCGAGCTGGAGCTGACGAGGACGTCACTCGTCCCGAGGCTCCAACTCTGAGATCCGCCCGGCTTCATCGAAGCGGACGATCCAGCGGAGCGTCTGGTCCTTCCCGTGGATGGAGCGGTAGGTCCGCGACAGATGATCCGCGGAGTCCTCCAGGAGGATCAGGCGGCTCAGCGGAGGCAGTCCGCCGAGCGCGATAGGCAGCCACTCATTCAGATCCGCGAGCGAGTCCTTCGCGGGACCGGTGAAGTGGCGGGCGTCCGCGTTCCCCGCGAGCAGTGCGGGCAGCAGGGCCTTCAAGGCCACCGTCCGTTCGGGAGCGGCGTCGGTGATGCCGGGCTCGTTCAGGAAGGGAGGAGGGGACAGGAAGAGCTTGGCCACGCCGTGCGCGAGCGAAGGGCTCAGACGCCGCTGGTTGGTGAGCACCACCACGGCCAGTTTGTCGGCTGGGTAGAAGACGGTGTCGGAGAGCGCGGGCCCGCCGCTGTGAGCGACCTCGTGGCGTCCCCGGTACTGGCCCACGGTCCATCCCACCGCGAAGCTGCTGGGCTTGCCGTCATTGAGCGTGGGCGGCGTCCACATGGCGGAGCGAAGGTCCGCGTTCAGGAGCTTGTCGCCCATGAGCGCGGCCGCGAACCGGGACATGTCCGTCACGGAGGAGAACAGGCCGCCGGCTGACAGCGTGTAGCGCGGATACATGAACCAGTACTGCTGCTGATGGTCGGTGCGCCATTGATACGTCGCCGAGCGTTCCGCGACGACATCGCTGGTCAGGACGACATGCGCCTCGGTGAGTGAGGCATGGTCGAAGCCGCTGTTCGTCATGCCCAGGGGCGTGAAGATGCGGTCGCGCAGGAGCTGCTCGTAGGGGGCGCCGCCGACCTTCTCCAGGACATGGGTGAGGAGGACGAAGTCGTCCGAACCGTAGGCGTTCTTCTCACCCGGGGCTGAAGCAAGTGGGGCGCGCTTCGCCGCATCGATCGCGGCCGTGACGCTGGCGTTGTCCGCGTCTACGGGGCCAGGCTGAAGGCCAGATGTGTGACTGGCGAGGTGTAGCAGGGTGATGTCCTTCCAGGCGGGAGGACAGTCGGGGATGTATTGACAGACGCGGGCATCGAGCTTGAGCTTGCCCTGGCCCACGAAGTCCATCAGCAACACGGCCGTGAACATCTTGGTCCCAGAGGCAATCTGGAACGCCGTGCGCGTGCTCGCGGGGGCCTTCCATTCCAGGTTCGCTGTGCCGTAGGCCGCGAGCTTGATGACCTTGCCGTCACGGACGACCGCGACCGCGGCGCCAGGGATGTGGTTGCGAGCCATCTCCGCGCGTAGGAAGGTGTCTACCTTGTCCGGCGCGCTCCAGGCGACCTGGGCCCAACCCAGGAGTAGCAGCAGACCGCAGCGTCGGAAGTTCACGGGGCAGTCTCCGCCGGGGCCTGCTTGAGCTCCAGGAGCGACTCCGTGAGGTCGAAGAGCTTCGCGTCATCCGGGCGCAGGTTGCTCATGAGGATGACGGTGCGGCCGTCCTCCAGGACGCGCCAGGCGACGGTGCGGTACGCGCCGCCCGTCCCATCGTTGGTCGCGACGGTGTAGGGGGCGGGCCGCCTCTTCGCGGCGAAGGTCCGCACCCGGCCACCCAGGGCATACGCGGGCTCGGGATGTTCGATGGACAGGAGCGCCTTGCGTGACTCGGTGGACAGGAGCTTTCCGGAGAGGACTCCGTGGGTGAGGCGCAGCATGTCGTCGGCGGTGCTGTAGAATCCGCCCGCAGCAACGATGTAGGCAGGAATCATGAAGGCGTTGCGTTCCTCCTTCGGCTTCAGTGCGCTGTAGCCCAGGGCGAGCTCCCGGATGTCCTGGGTTTCACCCGCCGAGATGCCGCTGTCCGCCATGCGCAGCGGCTTGAAGACGAGCCGCTTCGCGAACTGCTCGAAGGACTCCTTGGAGACCCGCTCGAGAATGGCCTGCACGAGGAGCCAGTTCGTGAGGTTGTAGTCGAACCGTGTGCCTGGCACGAACGCGAGGTCCCCGCTCGCGAACCGCGTGACGGCGTCGGGCACGGGCGACCGATCGCTCCGGATGCTGGGGTCCTTCACGTATGCATCCATGAGGCTGTCGGGCAGGCCGCTGCCATTGCTGAGCAGGTGGCGAAGCGTGAGCTGTTTCCCGGTGTCCGCTCGGTACTCCGGGAGGTAGGTGAGGATGGGCTCGTCGAGCTTCAGTTTCCCGTCATCCACTAGGCGCAGGACCATGATGGACGCGAGCCACTTGCCCACGGAGCCCGTGAAGAAGCGGCTGTTCCGCTTGATGGGGCGTAGGGTTTCGGCATCCGCGAGGCCAAACGCTTCGACGGAGTCCACCCGCGCCCCCTTGCCTACGAGGACGACGCCGTTGAAATGCGTGTCCGCGACGAACTGCCGGACTTGTTCCTGGACCCTGTCTTCCGCATAAGCGGGCAGCTCGGCAAAGAGGCTGAGTAGCAGCGTGACGAAGACCGCTTTCATCTGTCTCACAGACATGAGGCTCCTTCATGCGAGGGCGCCGAGCCCTGTGAGGGAGAAGGCTATGGTACGAGGGAGGCTCACGCTGAATGCACCGGACGGGGTGCAGAACTCAAGATTGACGGGCACGGGACTGGTCCCGCATGAGGCCTATCCCAATCCGCTACAACAGAACTGCCCATGGAGTTCAGGTCCCGTTGACTGTCTTCCTTGCGCTTGGGATGAGGCTGTCAATTGAAATTATTGAGCCGGCTATAGTTCAGGAAAGCGAATTCTCCAGAAGAGAATCCGACTTCCATCATGGATAAGGCATTTGAGAGGCCCGTCTTCTGATGCAATGAATGCGAAGCCTCCCGTCGATGCAACAAAAGAAGCCGCAGCTCGGTGGCGTGTTCCGTGCAATCCAAGGGAATACTCATTTGGGGCAATCATCGCACCAGTCGCATCGAAGGCCTCATAAAGAGGAAGCGTGGCAGACGTTGCTTCTTTGTACCCGGCGCCGAATATGTGCAGATTGGGGCCAAGGAGGAGGGCGCCATCCATTGCGGTTAATCTGGCGATGTCGTCAGTGGCGGCATCTACTGCGGACCGAGTGAAGTTGCGATTGTTGATGGCTTGAGACATTTCATAGCTGAAATCCTCGTCTTCGTCGCGAAAGACGGTGTTTATCCATGTTTTGCTAGCCTCGAAAAATTGATGAACTTCAGAGGCGAGAATGCTCGGCTTGGCTGTTTGGTGCTTTGGTGGCTCTGTTTTGGGATCAAGCGAGTCTTTGGGGTGTACCAAAATAAGCCCGCCCCGACCTGTTGCGCTCATGCCTCGGACCAAGCGCTCAAATACCCGATCGCCAATATCCCCAGGCATGAGAAGCTTGTTTTTGACGTCGGCAAGTAGGCCCTCCAGTGATTTTCGGATTGCCGCACGGACGGGACCTTCTGAATAAAAGAGATCAGGGGCGGGGTTGGCGAGTTGTCCTCGCTCGTATCGCATTATTTCCTTGTCGGCGAAAAGAAGCGAGAGTGCTCCTGGTGCTGAAGCAGAAAGAAATAAAACGTCGCCGCCGTTTGTCGCGGGGTTGCGCCGGGCAATTCCGGTTATGTCTAAGGTGGAATCTTTGGTGACGGAGAGAATGAGCGCCGTGCGACCGAATTCGGTGGCCACTGACAGCTTTGTTAGTGAGTCGATGTTTAGTGGCTGCGGGGTGAGTGGAATCGTGAACCACGCTTTCTGGGGCGGTTCGTTCTGATCTTGATACTCGTAGCTGTCTAGAACGTCATCTAGCTCTTTCCCGATCGGAATAACCGCTTGAATGCGAATAGCATCTCCTTCTTCTGTTGAGAGGCTTGCAAAGAATAGAAGATCGAGAAGTTCTCCGAGTGCCTGAACTGATTCCGAGTGTTTGAGCCAAGCTGGGGCACGAAGCCTGAGTGCTTCCTGTAGGTGATCGCGAGGGTAGGAGAGTTTGTTCATGGGGTTTGCTTGTGGAATGTTCTGAATAGTGGTCGGTGTGTTTTGGGGCGGAGAAGTGCTCGCTCCAGTCCGTGGATGATGGCGAGTGCGCGACCGTCGTTGTCCCGGGACGCAGGTGCGTAGACGATCACAGCAAACTCGATAGGGTTGGAGGGCATTTAGCCTCAAGCTGTGATGACAACGTCGAGGGTCGGGTCCGCGACCTTCAACGCCGTCCGATGGGCTTCGCTGCGTGCTCTAATGACGATGTCGTATCCGCACCCTTTGGTGAGCTTGGCCTCGCGTTGCAAATTGGCCCGTTGCATAGTGACGAAGAGCTTTCTAGATCGGGGCGAGTGCTTCTCGAGGCCGTCTGTCTTCAATCTAGACGGGACGTCTTGGTTGGACGGATACGGCCACGCACTGCTGAAGTCATTGGCGAAGGGCTTCTGTCTGCATGGGCAGTTGGGCCGGTCGTGCCGCCATGAGTTCGATGTACTTGCGCCCTCTGTGCAGAGGGCGGCCTGTGGCGTAGCGGCTCAATGCGCGCTGTTGCTTCGCGCGCCCAACCCTATGGTCATCGAGTGCAGGTATTCGGAGCATTCCCGGTCGAGCTTGTGCAGTAGGGCGGGCGTCATGCCCCATTAACAGGGGCTGCCTTGTCCAATTTGTGCTAATTTTCAGACATTCCAGAGATGCGTTTTCGCATGCGGGAAAGCAGTACCGCATTGGGATGAGTCCCAGCTAATGTCGCGTTTGCCCAGTCAAGCAACTCTCCGATGTGTGGATTTTCTCGCACCTTGTCTTCGAGGAGCAGCGTCATCATCATGGGGACAAAAAGAGAGACGATGGGGACGATTTTGCTTATGGTTTCGTTAGGACTTAGTGCTGAGGCACCGGCTAGTGCGATGCCAGCGATGTTGAAGCTCTTGAGGCGATCTGGGCGACGTTCATAGTGGCGAACCTGTTCATTCCAGAGTCTAATGATTTCCTTCTGGCCCTCAACATCTGCAGTGCTCGAGCCCAAATTCAAAAGCATGTCGCGGAATCGCGTGAGATCGCCATCCCCAAGCTGTGTCGCGAACTCGACAACATTTGTGTCATTGTCGAATGCGAGTATTTCTCCGGTGAGTTCTAGCTCGCGCGCTCTTGTTAGTTGGATGTCGGTGGTTGTTCCAGAGCTGAGTGCGACCAAGAGGCCATTGGCGCCTTCAGTTGAATAGGAGTCCGATTGTTCTGGAGTCAAATGGGCATTGAGTGCGCCGGCCCACTCGACGTTGCATGCTGCTGTCCCCAATTCCACTAGTAGGTCCCGCTTAAAAGCGGTCTTGCTTATCTCATTGGCAAAGCGTGCCAGTCCGCCAGTCAAGGACGTCATGGCGCCGCGAGTGGCTAGTGAATATTCTGCCGTGGTCCAGTGCTCGGAAAGTGCCCGAGCAAGCGCGGTGAGTATAATTGGGTTGTGGTCTTTCGTTTTATCTTGCAGTCTTGACAGGGCTCTTAGGATTGAGCGCCGGTCGTAAGCTGTTCCCTGAAAAAGGTATAGCGGATTTCGACGGTGTTGATCTTGTGCGGTAAGGATGGCTAATTGTCGAGAAAGTATCGCACTGTGAGGAGCTTCTTCTAATAGTTCCCCGAGCCAGCTTGTGTCATATCTCTCGATGGATTGTGGAATTAGCCATCGAATAATCCCTCTTCGCGATAGTTCGACAAGCTGGCGTTTGGTGACGCCAAAGGATGATATGGTTGAGTCGAGATTTTCCTTGATCGGTGCGACAATGTGGGTTGTTGAGTAAAGTGAAAGATAAGTTCGGAGGTTGGCGGGCGGAAATGTAGTTGGGATGAGGCAGCTGGGTTTGGTTTTGAGCCAGTTGTCCGGAAGGGCGGAGGGGGCTCCTTCTTGCAGGTAGTGGTTTTTGCTTATTGACTCTTGCCAGTACTCGTCGTCTCTGAAGACTCTTGCGCGGATTGCAGTTGGGGTGTTCTTGCTGAGGTTGTGTCCGGGGGCAAGTGTCAGGAAACTGCCGAAATTCTTAAGCCAAGTGGGGGCGTTCGAAGGAGTCACGCTCTGAGCAGGCTGAGTCTCAATGCGCATTGGCAGTGGAGTGCCGAGCTTGGCAAATGCGGATGACACAGTCTTTGACTCGTTGTCGCTCAGATTTCGCTCGACCAGAATGACTGCGACTTGTGAGTCGTCTTTGACTCCAAGGAATGGTATGGTGCTTGGAATCATTGCTGCAAGGTCGCGACTGAGCGCATCCCACGAGCGAACAATGCCCTTTCCCTGTGCAATGTCTCGTATGGAGCGAACAGATAGCTCCCGGGAGTCGTCGGGGCGACGGGCGATGATTTTGATTGGAAATGCAACTGGCTTTAATTCGTTTGAGAACCAGTCTGGTAATTTCTTTCCGTTGACGACTATTTCGTGGCTGTTTGGGACTGAAATGTAATAGAAGCCCTGGGCTTCAAACAGGCCTTCAACAGGAAGTTGTGGCTGAAGCAGTAGAAACTGCTCGAACACTTCTTTGGCTGAGTTCTCGAAGTCTAAGTCTATTGTTGATGGCATAGGATTGTTGGCTCCTTGTCGTGCATGGCTGAAAAGTTAGGGCCGGTCATTAAAGCCTATTTCGGTAGGAGCGCGTGGAGCCAGATGATGATGCCCAGTGCGAAGTGCAGCATCACGTAGGTGTCCTCTCGCTTCACCCAGTTCACCGGCAGCCGTCGGGAGCGGTTGAGCCAGGAGTCAGTTCGCTTGATCATCCATCGTGGCGAAGGGCGTCAACACCGTGAGCGCTTGGGACTCAACTGGGAGCGCCGTCTCGGCGTCCGGAGCGTGAAGCGATACTCCTGGGCCAGATCGTGGACGGGTCTGAAGGCATACCCCAGGTTGGCGCACAGCGTCTGACGACGGCACCGGGTCGACAGAGGACGTCGGACAGGAGTCGATTCAAGCGTGGAGCGTGCCAGCTTGAGGTCATTCGTGTTAGCGCCAACGCGCCCCACTGCATCCCATAGCAACACCAGGTGAATCCCATCGAGGGGCTGTCGGTCAGGCACTAGTGGATTGTGGTAGCCGAGCGGTTGCTCCGGCCGGGCCGGCAACAGCGGTTCGATACGTCGCCACAGCTCGTCGGGCACCCGCCAGCCGTCGTTCTTCTTCACTACCCCATGGCCGCAGCCTCCTGCCTCTTCAACCCGGCAGGAGGCCGACCTTCTTCCCTATCGAAATAAGCTCTTAGGCCGTGGCGGCCCGCACCGCCTCACGAATCGCCCCGGACTCCACGAGCGCCGTGACCGCCGTGATGTCGTGATGCAGCTCGCGATCCCGCTCCATGTGCGGAACCTTCCCGCGGATCAGCTCGTACGCCGCCAGCACGCCCTTGCCGGGCTTCACCGGCTGACGGAAGTCCAGCGCCTGCGCCGCGACCAGCAACTCGATCGCCAGGCACGAACGCGTGAACTCCGACACCTGCCGGCCCTTCAGCGCCGCCGTCATGCCCATGGACACATGGTCCTCACGGCCCGCGCTGGACGGAATCGAATCCACGGACGCCGGGTGGCTCAGGATGCGCGACTCGGCCACCAGGGCCGCTGCGGTCACCTGCGCAATCATGAACCCGGAGTTCAACCCGCTGTTCTTCGCCAGGAACGCTGGCAGGCCCGACAGGCTCGGGTTCACCATCTGCTCCACTCGCCGCTCGCTAATCGACGACAGCTGCGTCAACGCCATCGCCACTACGTCCATCGCCAGCGAGATGGGCTGACCGTGGAAGTTGCCTCCGGAGATGATGCTCTCCGTGTCCGCGAACACCAGCGGGTTGTCCGTCCCGCTGTTCACCTCCACCTCCAGGATGCGACGCGCGAACGCCAATCCCTCTCGCGCCGAACCGTGCACCTGCGGAATGCATCGCAGGCTGTACGGGTCCTGAACCTTGCTGCAGTTGACGTGCGTCTCCACCAGCTCGCTGCCCTTCAGAATCCGGCGCAGGTGGTCCGCCACCGCCTTCTGACCCGCGTGCGGACGCACCGCGTGGATCTCCGGCAGGAACGGCTTGTGGCTGCCCAGCAGGCCCTCCACCGTCATCGCTCCCGCGATGTCCGCCACGTCCGCCAGCAGCTCCGCCCGCAGCTGCGTCAGCGTCCCCACCGCGCACATCGCCTGCGTGCCGTTGATCAGCGTCAGGCCTTCCTTCGCCTCCAGCACCACCGGCTTCAGGCCCGCCTTCTCCAGCGCCTGCTTCGACGGCATCCTCACGCCCTCGAAGAACGCCTCGCCCTCGCCAATCAGCACCAGCGCCAGGTGCGCCAGCGGGGCCAGGTCTCCGGACGCGCCCACGCTTCCCCGCTCGGGGACCACCGGCACCACGTCCTTGTTCAACATGTCGATGGCCAGCCCCAGCGTCTCCATCCGGATGCCGCTGAAGCCCTTCGCCAACACGTTGGCCCTCAGCAGCAGGAGCACCCGGGCCTCCGGCAGGGGCAGCGGATTCCCCACGCCACAGGCGTGCGACAGGATGAGGTTTCGCTGTAGGTCTCGCAGGTCCTTCCGGTCGATTCGCACCTCCGCCAGCGTGCCGAAGCCCGTGTTGATTCCGTAGGACGGCGTGTCTCCGGCCGCCACCCGGTCCACCAACGCTCGGGAGGCCTGCACCCGCTTCGCGGCTTCGGGGGCGAGCTCCACCGTGACTTCGTGGCGGGAGACCTGGAGGATCTCCTCCAGCTTCAGGGTGTCACCATCGATGAGGAGGCGGGGGCGGGACATGTTCGGGATACTCCGGGTATGCGGCTTGAAAGTCGTTGGGCCACGAACGCTAGCGGATTCGCGGCAGGCAGGTTGAGGGCCCTTTACACCCAGGCCCTGGCGCCCATATAGCCTGCGCCCGTCCGTGCAGGGAGGTCGTGAGCCCCGTGGCCCTCATCGTCCAGAAGTATGGCGGTACCTCGGTGGGTGACACCGAGCGCATGAAGAACGTCGCGCGCCGCTGCATCGCCGCCCAGAAAGCGGGCCATGACGTCGTGGTGGTCGTCTCCGCCATGTCCGGTGAGACCAACCGCCTGCTCAAACTGGTGGCGCAGATCACCGACCGGCCCGACGAGCGCGAACAGGACGTCGTCGTCGCCACCGGCGAACAGGTGTCCATCGGGCTCGTCGCCATGGCCATTCATGCGCAGGGCGGGAAGGCCGTGAGCTTCCTCGGCCACCAGGTGCGCATCGTCACCGACAGCACCTTCTCCAAGGCGCGCATCAAGAGCATCGACGCGGAGCCCATCCGCGCCGCGCTGAAGCAGGGGAAGATCGTCGTCGTCGCCGGCTTCCAGGGCGTGGACGAGACGGGCAGCGTCACCACGCTCGGCCGCGGGGGTTCCGACACGACGGGCGTCGCACTGGCCGCCGCGCTCAAGGCCGACGCGTGTGAAATCTATACGGACGTCGACGGCGTCTACACCACCGACCCCAACGTGTGCCCGGCCGCGAAGAAGCTGGACCGCATCACCTACGAGGAGATGCTGGAGCTGGCCAGCCTGGGCGCCAAGGTGTTGCAGATCCGCTCGGTCGAATTCGCCATGAAGTACAAGGTGCCCCTGTGGGTGAAGTCTTCCTTCACCGAGGATCCGGGCACGCTCGTCTGCGAGGAGGACGCATCCATGGAGGACGTGCTGGTTCGAGGGGTCGCCTACGACCGGAACGAGGCGAAGATCACCGTGGTGGGCGTGCCGGATCAGCCGGGCGCCGCGGCGAAGCTCTTCGGGGCGCTCGACGCGAAGCACATCGTGGTGGATCTCATCGTGCAGAACCTGTCCCGCGAGGGGCGCACCGACGTCACCTTCACCGTCGCCAAGTCGGACTTCGCCAAGGCCCACGAGGTCGTGAAGCAGGCCGCGCAGGACGTGGGCGCCACCGGCGTCGAGGTGGATGACACCATCGCCAAGGTGTCCATCGTCGGCGTGGGCATGCGCAACCACTCGGGCGTGGCGGCGCGGATGTTCCAGACGCTCTCCCAGGAGGGCATCAACATCCAGCTCATCTCCACGTCGGAGATCAAGACCTCCTGCGTGATCCACACGAAGTACACGGAGCTGGCGGTGCGCGCGCTGCACACGGCCTTCGGGCTGGACGCGCCGCCCCCCGTGACGGCCACGCCCACCGTGTCGGAAGTGGATGCGCTGAAGGGGCAGAAGGCCTGAAGCGGTTCGGGCGCACGTCCGCGCTCGCGGCGCTGTCCCTGGGGCTGCTCGCCCTGGGCTTCACCGCCCGGGCGCGGTGGCCGGATTCTCGGCCCTCGCTCGACTGCCCGCCGGAGGCCGTGCGGCTGGATCCGGCGGGGCTGGCCACGTGTGGTCCGGGGGCGGTGCCCAAGGGGGCGCAGGCGCTCGCGCTGGGGCTCAAGCTGGACCTCAACGCCGCCTCCGAGTCCGAGCTGGCCCTGTTGCCCGGTGTGGGCCGCGACCTGGCCAAACGGCTGGTGTCCGCCCGCGAGGAGCAGGGCCGGTTCTCGAGCTGGGAGGACGTGGACGCGGTGGCCGGTGTGGGCGCTGCCAAGTTGGAGACCCTCCGGGCAGCCACCGTGCTGGACTCGGCGGCGGCCGATGGGGGCGTGTGGTAAGCACGGCCGGTGCAGATCGCCTGCCCGCAATGCTCGATGCAGTACGTGCTGGATGCCCGACTCCTGCCGCCAAGTGGCGCGTCGGTGCAGTGCACGCGGTGTGGCCACGTGTTCATGGCTTCGCCCACCGGCGTCATGGCTCCCACGCCGAAGATTCCTCCGGCGGGTGGGGGAGACCGGACGGGCGCGCAGTCGTCCACGCAGATCTTCGGCGGTGAGAGCGCTTCCAACCTGAAGTCCACGAACCTGTTCGCGGGTTCGACCACGGCCTCCGGCTCGTTCGTTCCGCAGCCGACTCCGGCTTCGGGTGCGCTGACTTCGTCCGGCGTGATTCCTCCGCCTCCGTCCATCGCTCCGGTCGCGGCGCAGGCTCCCGTGGCGTCCGGCGCACAGGCTGCGGCGGTGATGGGTACGACGCGGGCCTTCGGGGCAGTGGGGCCCGGTGTGGGAACTCCTCCTCCCGCGGCGCCGCCGGAGCAGGGTGCGGCTCCTGGGTCGACGACGCGCGCGTTCGGCGCTGTCTCCGCGTCGTCCTCGGGTTCGTTCCGCCTCGCGGAGCCCGGCTCTTCATCGCGTGGGCCGGAGGGTGGGGGAGCGACGCGTGCGTTCGGCGCGGTGCCGGGTCCCGCGCCTTCGGGTGCCGCCGACGCGGCCATTGGAGCAACGCGTGCGTTCGGCGCGGTGTCGGGTCCCGCGCCTTCGGGTGCCGCCGATGCGAGCATTGGAGCGACCCGTGCGTTTGGCGCGGTGTCGGGTCCCGAGGCTCCGGGTGCCGCCGATGCGAGCATTGGGGCGACCCGTGCGTTTGGCGCGGTGTCGGGCCCTTCGGATTCCGTTTTGGTGTCGGCCTCTCCGGTGTCCACCGCTCCCCGTTCCTTCGAGAGCATCTCGCCTTCGGGCGACCCCGCGGATCCACCGTGGTCGGCGGCTGGAGGCTCACGCTCCAAGCTCGTTCCGGATGGCCACGGTGACGCGCCCTGGGCGACCTCTTCGCCGACCGCGACCGTCTCCCTGCCCGACGACGACGCGCCCTTCGCTCGCACCGAGCCCTCGAAGCCCGCGGTTTCGCCTTCCGGTGCGTCGGTGCTCGGGGGCGGGCTGGACCGGCCCCTTCCTTCCCGGAAGCCCTCCGGCGATCTGCCCCCGGAGCTGCTCGGCGCGTCTTCCCGCGCCGACGCCATCGTCATCGAGGACGGAAGCCGGCGTTCCTCCGGGATGAGCCGGGTGCTCCTGGGGCTCACGGTGCTCGCGGGCATCGCCCTGGCCGGGTACCTGGCGTATCCCGTCTTCCGCGACCGCAACTCGGCCATGCCCGTGGAGGCCGTGACGAAGAAGGAAGAGGCCGTGCGGGCCCTGCGCCTCGATGACGCTCCCGCGCGCGAACAGGCCATCCAGAACCTCAAGGTCCTGGCCACCGCCCACCCGAAATACGCCGAGGTCCAGGCCGAGCTGGCCGTGGCCTACACCCTCCAACTGGGCGACCTGCACGCAGAGTTCGACCGGCTGAACCTCCAGGCGGCCGCGATCAAGCGGGAGATCGATGCGGTCACCACCGCGAAGTCGTCGCCGAACTGGATGGGCCAGTCCAACGCGCTCCATGACGACCTGCGCGCGACCGAGCGCGACATGCAGCCGCTGCGCACCGACATCGCCGAGCGGCGCAAGGCGCTCGACGCGCTGATGGAGACCCTCCGGGCCGCTCCGGACGTGGAGCCCGCCGCCACCGTCGCCGCGCGCCTCAAGGCCCAGGCCCTCTACGCCGCGGTGACCGGTGCCCCCAACGCCCTGGGCCTCGCGGAACGCCTGCGTCAGGTGGAGCTCCCGCCGTCCTGGAGCATCCTCGCCCGCGCCGAATACGCCCTCAGCTCCGGCACACCCGCCACCATCGAGGCCGTGTCCGGGGAGCTGGAAGCCCTGCGCGCGCAGGACCGGTACCTCTTCCGAGCCTTCGTCCTGGGCGCCCGGCTGGCCATCCGTCAGGGCGACCCGGACACGGCCCGGAACCTGCTGGACGAAGTGGTGGCGCTCAACCCCAAGCACGACCTGGCCAGGCGCATGCTCGCTCAAACCGCGGCCTCCGAGCCCTCGCCCTGAAACGTTGACCGGATCACCTCCGCCTCACCCTGGAGAAACTCCAGTCCTTCCCGGGGGCTCGGTGGCTCCCTCGCCCTGAAGTCCCTCTGGACGCCCAGGCATGCACCTTGCTTCGTCCCTGGGTGTCGAGGACTCGGGGTTCGGAGGGTGGGTCGATGGCGGAGGTCTTCTTCTGGTGCGCGGCGCTTGCGCTCGTGCACACTTATTTTCTCTATCCCTTGAGCCTGTTCGCCCTGGAGGGCGCGGCCCAGGTCTTCCAGAACCTGCGCAAGATGCGCTCGGGTGAGGCGGCCAGCGTGGGCGTCAAGGCCGGGCCGTTGCCCTCGGTGAGTCTGGTGGTGGCCGCCTACAACGAGGCGGACTGCATCGAGTCGAAGCTGCGGAACAGCCTGGCGCTGGACTACCCGGCGGACCGCTTCGAGGTCGTCATCGGTTCGGACGGCTCCACGGATGGCACGGACGGCCTCGTGCAGAAGTGCGCGGATCCGCGCGTGCGCCTGTCGCCCGCGGCTCGCGCAGGCAAGACGACGGTGCTCAATCGCTGCATCCCGTCCGCGCACGGCGACATCGTGCTGCTGTCGGATGCGAACACGATGATCGACGCGGACGCGGTGCGGAAGATCGTCCGCCACTTCGAGGACCCGGAGGTCGGCGCCGTCTGCGGCAAGCTGCGCCTCTACAACCCCACGAAGCAGGACTACGAGGAGAGCGCGTACTGGAGCTACGAGTCCCTCATCAAGATGTACGAGGGCCGGCGCGGCGCGGTGGTGGGGGCCAACGGCGGCCTCTACGCCATCCGGCGCTCGCTCTTCACCCAGCTGCCGCCGTCCACCATCGTGGATGACTTCGTGATCCCGCTGCGCATCCTGGAGAGCGGCTTCAAGGTCGTCTACGAGGAGGGCGCCGTCGCTCACGAGGAGACGACGGAGGATTACGGCAAGGAGTTCGGCCGGCGCGCGCGCATCGCGGCGGGCAACTTCCAGAGCCTGGGCCTCGTGCCCGGGCTGCTGCTGCCCACGGCGGGCTTCGCCGCGTTCGCCTTCTGGTCGCACAAGCTCCTGCGCTGGTGCGCTCCGGCGCTGATGGCGCTGGCGCTCGTCGCCAACCTGTTCCTGCTCGACAGCGTGTTCTACCGCGTCACGCTGGGCGCGCAGCTGGGCTTCTACGCCCTGGCGTACCTGGGCCGCTCCGGCGTCTTCAAGAGCGGCGCCGCGAAGAAGGCCACGTCCATCGCGTACTACTTCGTGACCATGAACGCGGCCATCGCCGTGGGCTTCTGGCGCTTCCTGCGCAACTCGCAGCGCGCCGCGTGGGACCGCACGGCTCGCGTGCCGACTTCCACGTCGACCTGACCTTCAACCGTTTTGGCAGTCCAGGCCCGCTGGTTCCCCGCGGCGCTCCGGCTGGTTCCGGAAGCGCACGGATGGAATCGGCGGGCCTTCCTTTTTCAGCGCGCCGCCACGGCCATGGGCTTTGCCGGGCCGGAGGGCAGCACGCTGCCGAACGCGGCGAAGAGCTGACCGGTGAGCACGTGCGGCTGACCGGGGCCGGGGCTTCGCAGCATGTCGTTGAGCACCTCGCCCGTCTTCGGATCGCGGGCCATGTGGGGGCGCGCCAGGTTCATCTGGTAGCGGACCACGCCGCGCTTCACCCGGTGGATGACGGTGACCGTGCCGTCCGCGTCCACGCCGTCCACCAGGCCCACGTGGGTGAGGCCGTCGTTGCGCCGGCCGTCGCGGTTCTGATCGTACGTCTCGCGGAAGAACACCAGGTCACCCGGCACGGGGCGCCCGCTCGTGTACACGCGGCCGTTCGCCTGGGCGTAGCGGTACATCGCGGTGACGCCGTTGTCCCCGGGCTTGAGGGTGCCCCGGAACTTCACGCCCGCCTGGGAGTAGGTGGCGTCGATGAGCGCCGTGCAGTCCGCCGGGTAGCGCTTGCCGTTCACCTGCACCGACGACTGGCCCACCAGTGCACGCGCCGTGGCCAGCACGCGCTCGCGGGGATTGGCCGTGGGGGCAGGGCTGGCCGTCTGCTTCGCGGGCGTGACGCGCGCCTTCGCCGGGGCCTTCTTGGCCGGGGCCTTCGCCACCGCCGGGGCCTTGCTCGGAGCGGAGGTCTTCGCGGGGGCGCTGTCACGGACCGCCACCTCCTCGGACAGCGCGGCGCGCGGGAAGGCCGGCGGGGAAGCGGAGCGGTAGCGCACGGCATCCGACGCCACCCAGGCCCCCGTGGGGGAGCCCGTCGCACAGCCCGTCGTCATCGCCAGCATCGCCATCCATGCGCCCAGCTTCATGGCCACCTCGTCCTGTAGCGTCCTGGGACAGAGGCTCCCTCCGCTGGCGCGTGTAGGCAAGAAAACCACCCAGGCAACCGGGCGGAGCGGCTCGGGTTTTCGACCGGGGGCGGG